>CAVBAM010000019.1:0-10889 GCA_963593315.1 Candidatus Methanomethylophilaceae archaeon
GCCGTTGATCACGCCGGTCGCGCGCGCCCACGTCACCGCGGGCCCATAGTACTCATCGTAGTCGACGTCGTCGAACGCCTCGGCGGCGCAGTCGGTCGGCTCGCCGGCGATGCGCCACAGGATGGTGGCCACCTGTCCGCGCGTGATAAGGTCGTAGGAACCGAACTCGCCCGCACGATCGCCGCTGTAGCCCTCGATGAGCGCATGCACGTAGGCGTAGTCGAGCGCGCCGGAGCTGACGAACCAATCGGTGTAGGACGCGTCGCTGAACACGCCGACAACCTCGGAATAGATGTTGAAGGCACGCAGCACCTCGCCCGTGTAATCGCCCTTGCCGGTGATGACCACGCCGGCGATGCCGTGCTTGTCGTTGTTGACGTAGGAAACCTCGTAATCGGTGCCCTCGGTAAGCTCGGTGCCCTTATAGGTCACGGTCACCTCGGGTGTAAGCGGCAGGCCGACGAACACCTGGCTGGGAACGTCGGGAATGGTGGCTCCAAGCAGCGAGATGCCCTGGTCGGTCGGGTCGTCGGGATCGACCGGGTTATCGGGATCATCGGAATCCGAATCGGCCTCGACCACCTTCAAGTGGAACGTGGATGAGACGCCGTGCACCGTCGCGGTGATGTCGGTCTCGCCCACCGAAAGCACGGTAGCGGCGGCCACCGCGCCCGTGGTGCTCACCGTGGCGACCGATTCGTTGGAAGAAGTCCAGGTGCAGGCGGTCATGGCAGCAGCGGTGGAAAGGTTCGCCGGGTCGGGAATGGCGGTCAAGCCGACGATGAGGCCTTCAGCATACTTAGCCTCGGCACCGCCCTCGACGGCGGTCACGCCTTCAGTTTCAGCTGCCTTGATGGAAATGGAATCGGGATAGGTTACCTGAATGGAAGGAATGGTCGGGAATACTACGTCGTTGTCGCCGTCGCCTTCGGCCGCGGATGCGGCTGCCGGGCACATGCCCAATGCCAACGAGGCGGAAACCACGACCGGGAGCAATTTGCAGGAAGTACGCATGGGTGCCATAGGAAGACCTTTCACTGCTTGGTGCACGTTTATTCGCAGCTGATTATAGGTCTAGCTCCGGCCCGCTCCGCCACAGGTGGGGTTAAACACAGAATGATAACGCTGAAGCAAAAAGCGGGCGCGCTGCCGAAATCAATGGCCCGACAGCACGCCCGCCCCACTAGCGAAAGCCCTACCCCAAATGCAGCACGTCGCGATGCAGCATCGCGGCCATGCTGGCCATCGAGGCGCGCCACGCGGTCGCCTCCGGGCGCGCCCACGACGTGCCGCCCTCGTCGACGCCGTTCATGATGCCGGCATCCATGCACCAGCCGACCGAGCCGATTGCCCACGCGGCAATCGAGTCCGCATCGGGCAGCGCATTCACGCGCGACAGGTCCGACGCGATATCGATGCCTGCCACCTTGCTCGCGTAATTCGCAATCATGACCGCAAGCTCTTGGCGGCTCACATACGAGCCCGGGCCGAAGTCGTTGGTGTCGTCGTAGCCGTTCACCACGCCCATCTCGCGCGCCCAGCGGACGGCGTCGCCGTAGTACATGCCGTAGTCGACATCGTCGAAATCGTTGACGGAATCGTTGGCGTCAACCAGCGGCTCGCCGGCAAGGCGCCACAGGATGACCGCGACGTCCTGGCGCTTAATGGAATCCCACGGGCCGAACCAGGTGGTTCCGCTATAACCCGAAACCAGGCCGTGGGTGTAGGCATATTCGAGCACGCCGGAATCCACGAACCAGTCGCCGTAGTAGCAATCGCTGAAGTACTCGCAGGGCACCCGGTTGTCCTCAAGGTTGGTCGACGTCTTGGAAACGCGCACGTTACCGAATGTGTCGCCGTAACGCAGCGTGTAGCGGTGCGCCGTGAGCGACAGCGGCTCCAAGCTAAACGCGTAGTTGGAGTCGAGCATGATGAAGTTCTCGGGGCGCAGGTTGTTCTCATCGGCATTTTCGTAGCCGACGATGGTCACCCAGTGCTGGTTGCCGCTCGTCGTGGTGACGTAGAGGATGGACGGCTTGCCCTGGTTGATGGCGTCGTAGAGCATGCGCAGGGTGGACTGCTCGTCCCAGGTTTGGTAGCAGTCGAACTCGGCGGTCATGTTGCGGCCGTAAAAACCGCTTTCGCCGTAAGCGCCGTAACTACCGTCGAACTCCCACCAGTAATGCATCTCTCCAGTGGTGATCGTCTGCGAATAGGCGGCGGCGTAACCCAGGCATGCGCCCGACCAAGCGTCGCACTGCTTGCCGATAGCGTCGATCATCGGCTGGTTGAAGGCGAGCATGGCGCTCGCAACCCCCGAGAGCTGCGCGTCGCCGTCGGTCGCCGAGCTTCCGGCGAACACGTACTCGCTCGCGTCGAGCACGGGCTGCCACTCCTCATGCAGCTCGATGCGCGGCTCGGCCGCAGCCTGCTCGGCGGCCGCCACATCGCTCGCACCGGCAGTGCCCGCCTCGTCGGCGAAGGCCGCGCCCGCCGTGCCCATCCCGCACGCGAGCGCGACGGCGACGGCTCCCATTCCCCAGCGCGACTTGGCGCCGATATGATGCAAACCCATGAAAACGTCCCTTCTGATACGTTTCTCTACAATGCTTCCAAGGCCGCCACGACGGCCTCTATCTGGTCGTCGGGGGTCGATGCCCCGGCGGTCACGCCAACGGTTCCGCATCCGGAAAACCACGCGGCATCCACTTCCGCCGCCGATTCCACATGATGCGTCTTGGCGCAGGCCGCCGCGCAAATCTCCGCGAGATGGGTGGTGTTGGCGGAATTGCGCCCGCCGATGACCACGATGGCGTCCACCCGCCCGGCAAGCTCGGCCGCGGCCTGCTGGCGCTGGCGCGTGGCGAAACAGACGGTGTCCTTCACCTCGGGCTCGACCCCGCGCGCGCGGATGCCCGCAAGCACGTCGGCGAGCGCCTCGGCCGTCTGCGTCGTCTGCACCACCACGCCGACGCGCTCGGGCAGAACCTTAGGCAAGTCGGCCGCGCGCGGCGCGACGTGCACATCGCCGCCCGCCTCGCGCGCATAGGCGACCAGGCCCTCCACCTCGGGGTGCCCCGCCTCGCCCACCACCACGACAAAGCCGCAGCGCTCGGCCAGCATCGCGGCGGCCTTCTGCGCGCGGAACACATGCGGACACGTGGCATCGATGACGGGAAGCCCCTGCGCCTCCACGTCGCGGCGCACCTGCGGCGTAACCCCATGGCTGCGAATGATGATGGCCCCGTGCGTTGCCGCCTCGGGGGCGTCAACCGCCACCACCCCGCGCCGCGCCAGCTCGGACACCACCTGCGGATTGTGGATGAGCGGCCCGAGCGTAAACGCGCAGCCGTCGCCCTCGCTGGCCTTCAAGGCCAAATCGAGCGCGCGCTGCACGCCGTAGCAGGCCCCGGCGTTCTCGGCTTTGATCACTCGCATGGCAAATTCCTCTCGTCTTCCTTCGCGCCGCGCATCTTCGGCGGCGGGTCGGGCGCGGCCGCTGCAGGAACCAGCCCCGCTCCCCCGCGCGGACCCCGGCCCGGCAGCTAGTCCTTCTTCTTCGGCCGCGTAAGCGCGATGGCCTCCTCGACCGTGTGCTCGGGGATGGGGTGCTCGGCGAAAACGGCGGTGAAGTCGCGCCCGTTCGGGAACAACTCCACCATGTCCACCTCTTCGCGCGGCACGCGTTTCGACAGCGCGAACACCTCGCGCATCGCATACCACGTGCAAGCCTCCAGGCGATCTTCCTTCGGCAGGAAGTCGAAGTCGGAAAGCACCACGGGCTTGCCGTATTCGATGGTCACCTTCGGGAAGCGCATGCGCTCGCCCTTGCGCTTGATGTTCTCGGCGTTGCGCACCGTCATGGGAAGAATGGGCGCCTTGCCCATCTTCGCGATGAAGGCCGCGCCCGAATGGATTTCCGGCACCTTGGAGCCCTTGCCGCGCCGCGTGCCCTCGGGCAGGATGCCCACGAGCTGGTTGCCCTTGAGCATGTGCGCCGCGCGTTTGATGGCCCCGCGGTCGGCGGTGTCGCGCTTGATGGGGAACGCGCCGACGCGCGAAAGGATTTGCCCAAGCAGGCCGTGCGCGTTGCCGAAGAGGCTATCGCGGCCCATCAGGCGCACGAACTGGCTCGGGCGCGCGGCGATGTACATGCAGGCCACGTCCAGAAACGACGTATGGTTCGCGATGACGACGGCGCCGCACTTGTCCTTGAAGGCGCGCAGGTTCTCGCGCCCGTCCACACGGTAACGGAACAGGATTTTGAACACGAATGCCACGAGCACGTAGGCGAAGTTCGCGAACCAGTGCGGGATCTGCTTCTCGTCGGAATTGCCGCCCAGCGCGCGGTCCCACATTTCCTCGTAGGGCAGAAACAGGCTCATCGCGACACGCCCCGCTCGGCCGCGATCTGGCAGATGCGGTCGATGATCTGGTCGATGGTGCGGCCCGTGGAATCGAGCTGCACGGCGTCGCGGGCGGGCTTAAGCGGGCTGGCCTCGCGCGAGGAGTCCACCTCGTCGCGACGCACGATGTCGGCGAGCACCTGTTCGTAGTCGGTGCCACCGACGCCGCGGCGCTCGTTTTGGGAAACGCGTCGGCGCGCGCGCTCGGCCGCCGAGGCGGTCAGGAACACCTTGATGGGCGATTCGGGAAACACCGCCGTGCCGATGTCGCGGCCTTCCACCACGTAGTCGCCCGCGCGCCCGATGCGCTGCTGCTGGGCCACCAGCGCGCTGCGGACGCTCGGGTGGGCCGCCACGGGGCTGACCGCGCGGTCGATTTCCGACGTGCGGATGGCGTCGGTCACGTCGATGCCGCCGATGGCCACGCGCCGCGGGATGGGGTCGCCCGCCTCGTGCGAGAAGGAGATCTCGAATTCGGCGGCGATGCGCCCGAGCGCTTCGGCGTCTGCGAGGTCCACGCCGTCATGCAGCGCCTGCCAGGCGACGGCACGGTACATCGCGCCCGTGTCCAGGCACGAAAAGCCCAGACGGCGCGCCACCGCCTTCGCCACCGTTGATTTACCCGCCCCCGAGGGGCCGTCGATCGCGATGATCATCGTGCAAGCCTTTCGATATCGGTGAGGAAGCCGGGATAGCTGACGCCCACGGCCTCGAAATTGACCACGTCAACGGCAACAGTGCCCGTAAGCCCCACGAGCGACCAGGTCATGGCCAGGCGATGGTCGCCAAGCGAGTCGAACGTGAGCCCGGCGGGAACTTCCAGGTCGGGCTGACCTTCGATATACAGGTCGTCGCCTTCGCACCACGCATCCACGCCGAGCTTGCCCAGCCCGTCGATGATGGCGGCCAGGCGGTCGGTCTCCTTCACGCGCAGCTCGCCCACCTCGCGGAACACCGTCACGCCGTGCGCATGCGCCGCCACGAGCGCCAGCACCGGGATTTCGTCGATGATGCCGGCGATCTTTTCGGCGGGAACCTCGCAACCGCGCAGATGCGGCGTGTAGCAGGCCTGGATGACGCCGTAGGGTTCCTTGCCGGCCGCGCCCTCGTGAATGACCGACACCTCGGCGCCCATGCGCTCGAGCGTGCGGGTGAATCCGATGCGCGCCGTGTTCAGGCTGACGTGCTCAACCTGGATGGAGCTTTCCGGGCGCAGCAGCGCCGCGCACACCAAAAACGCCGCCGACGAGGGGTCGCCGGGGACGAGCACCTCGCTGGCCTGGGGAACAGCCGGGCCACTCACGCTGGCGGTGCGCTCGGCGGCGGTGGTTTGCACGCCGTATTCGGGCAGCATCAGCTCGGTGTGGTTGCGGCTCGGCGCGGGCTCGTTTAAGACGGTGGTGCCCTCGGCGTACATGCCGGCGAGCAGCACCGCGGTTTTCAGCTGGGCCGATGCCATGGGGGCGTCGTAGGTGATGGGATGCAGGCCGCCGCCGCACACGGTGATGGGCAGATGCTCCTGGCCTTCCGGTTCGAAATGCGCGCCCATCTTCATGAGCGGCGCGGTGATGCGGCGCATTGGGCGCTTCTGCAGGGAAGCGTCGCCGGTGAGCGTGACGCGGATGTCCCACGGCGCCAGGATGCCCATGAGCAGGCGCACCGTCGTGCCGGAGTTACCGCAGTCGATGGGGCCGTCGGGTTGGGTGGGGCCGGCCGCACCCCAGCCGGTAATGCCGCCGGCCAGGCTGCCGTCGGGCTGCTTCTCCAAGCTCACCTGCGCCCCGAGGGCGCGCACGGCGCCGATGGAGCTGCGCACGTCGGCGGAATCGAGCACGCCGGAAACGCGCGAGGTGCCCTCGGCCATGGCCGAGAACAGCACGGCGCGGTGGCTGATGGACTTGTCGCCGGGGACGCCGATGCTGCCGCGCAGCGGCGCGGCGAGCGGTTCGATCGTGGTCGCGTTATTCGACATGGATATGCTCCTTTGGCTCGATCGGGCTGAAAGAAACGGAGAAACCGGCGTTGATCAGGTGCGATGAGAGCTTCCCGATATCGCCCTCGTCGGTGAGCACCAACGACAGGACGGCGGAATCCTCCGTGACGTGGTCGATTTCGATGGACTGAATGTTGCAGCCGACCTTGCTGGTGATGGTGGTCACCTCGGCCACCACGCCGTTGCGGTCCTCCATGGGAATGCGCACCTCCAGCAGGCGTGAGGTGCTGGGCACCCAGGCCGCCGGCAGCGCGCGGCGTGCATCGGCCGCTTCAGCAAGCAGGCTGGTGAGCGTGGCGCGGTCGCCCGTCTCGAGCGCGTCGGCGAACTGACCCACGATGCCCTGCATCTCGCGCAGGCCGGCCAGCAGCGCGTCGCGGTTGTCGAAGGCGATGCCGCACCACAGCTCGGGGGAGCCGGCCGCAATGCGCGTGGAATCCTTGAACCCGCCGGCGGCCAGGCGCATGAGCGAGTCCTGGCCCTTGGCATGGCGCACCGCCAGCTGCACGAGCGAGCTTGCGGTGAAATGCGGGACATGGCTGACCACGGCCACCGCCGCGTCGTGCTGTTCGCGCGGCAAGCTGATGACGCGCGCGCCGAGCGAGGTGATGAGCTCGTGCAGGCGCGTGAAGTGCTCGGCGGGCGTTGCGGCGTCGGGGCACAAAATCCAATAGGCGCCCTTGAACAGCTCGGGGCGCGCACCGGCGATGCCGTTCTTTTCCGACCCGGCCATGGGATGGCCCGGCACGAAATTCTGCGGATGCGGAAGCGTTTCGGCCGCCATCTCGATGATGCGGCGCTTCGTGGATGCGGTGTCGGTGATGATGCCGCGGTAATCCCACGCGGAAAGATCGGCCAGGTAACCCTCGACGACGCCGACGGGCGTGGCGAGGACCACCAGGTCGCAGGATGATTCGATGAATGCGCGAAATGCCGGGTCGTCAGGCGTTGCCGCGTCGGTGGCCCATCCGCGGGATTTCGCCTCATCAAGGGTGGCGGCGTCCGTATCGACGGCGAGCAGGCGCACGTCGGGGTGCGCGGCGCGCATAGCGGCCGCAAACGAGGCGCCGATCAGGCCGAAGCCGATGACGGCGACGTTGCGAAAGCCGCTGGGTTCAGTATGGTGTGCCATAAGGCGAAAGGAACCTTCCATAACCGAGCTAGGATAAAACGTGCAGAACGGCCTGGTCGCGCGAAGGCGGGCGGCCAAAACGTTCCGAAAGGCCATTCTACCATTGCCGCCCACGTCGGGCGCGAAGTCCCGCCGCGCTTCAGAAACGCTCCTTGCAGGCGCGACGCCCTACCGTACGTCGTCGGCGCGCCCCTCGCACTTGCCGCGATCGCTAGGACGCGGCAGAGGACCCGTCGCTCCCCTCGCGCCGGACGGCCGCATGCAGGGCCGCCACTTCCGCATCCGTGAGCTGCCGCCACTGCCCGCGGGGAAGGTCTCCCAGCTCGATGGGGCCGAAGCTATCGCGATGCAGCGCCAAAACGCCGTGCTTGATGGCGGACAGCATACGTTTGACCTGGCGTTTCCGTCCTTCGCGCAGCACGACGCGCACCACGGCGCGCCGCTGGGAGCGCTTGCGCAGGATGGCGGCGCGCTGGGGGCTGGGAACGCTGCCGTTCGGCTCGCGCTCGGGAACGGCCGGCGGCACTTCCAGCATGGCAAGCGCGCGGTGCTCCTCGGCGCCGGTCACGAGCGCGGCCTTCGCCGGTGCCGTCATCCCGTCGTCAAGCTGGATGCCGCGTTCAAGGCGCGCAAGCTCCTCGGGCGTGGGGCGGCCGTTCACCAGCGCCAAGTAGCGCTTCTCCACGTGATGGCGCGGATGCAGAAGGCCGTTGCCCAGCTCGCCGTCGGTGCTGAACAGCAAAAGTCCCGTGGTGTCGAAGTCGAGCCTGCCGATGGGGAACAACCCCGGGAAGCGATCGGTGGGCACGAGCTCGGCCACCGTGGGGCGGCCCTGCGGGTCGGACATGGTGGTGACGTAGCCGGCGGGTTTGTGCAGCATGATGGTGACCGGGCCGGCACCGAGGCGCACGACCACGCCGTCGACGGCCACCTCGTCGGTGCGCGGGTCGACCTTGCTGCCCAGTTCGGTGACCACTTCCCCGTTGACGGTGACGCGCCCGGCGCTCATGAGGTTCTCCGACCCGCGCCGGCTCGCCGCGCCGGCCCGCGCGAGGAACTTCTGCAGGCGCATGGGGACGATTTGCTCCTCGGGCGGGGTTTGGTTCGGTTTCAATTGCCTGGTCATAGGGGCATCACTCATCGTCGGTGTCGAAGGTTAGGCTGTCGAAGTCGATCTTGTCGACCAGGCCGAAGCTGCCGGCCATGGCGTCGGCGAGCATGCGCTGCGCAGCGTCGCTCGCGGGCGCGTCAAGCGGGGCTTCGCCTGCGGGCGCGTCCGGTGCGGCGGCGGGCGCGGAGACGGCTTTGGCGCGCCCGGTTGCGACGGGCTCCGCACCTTCGTCATCGTAATCGAAGGTCATGCCGGCAAACGCGTCGTCGTCGGGCTCGCCCGGCGCACCCGCCGCGCTTGCCGCAGCCGCATACGCCCCCTCGCCCGGGGCGCTCAGGCGCTCGCGGATGAGCGCGCGCGTGGCATCGTCGGGCGCGTACATGTCCAAATCGGGAAGGTCGGCCACCGAACGCAGCCCGAACTTCTCCAGAAAGCCGCGTGTCGTCGCGTACAGCGTGGGGTTGCCCGGCGTGTCGGCCTGCCCCGCTTCGCGCACCAGGCCTTTCTCCACCAGCGAATTGATGGAGCTGTCGGAATTCACGCCGCGCACGCTGGCCACCGTGGCGCGCGTGCAGGGCTGCATATAGGCAACGATGGCCAGCGTCTCCAGCGCCGCCTGCGACAGCTTGCGCGTGTCCCAGGACAGCACATATTTCTCCACCAGCTCGTGATAGGCCGGGTGCGTGTAGAGCCGCCAGCCGCCGGCCACCTCGCGCAGCTGGATGCCGCGGCCGTCGCGCTCGAAGCCCTCGCGCAGCTCGACCAGCGCCGCCTCCACCTGCTTGGGGTCCACTTCCAGCATGTCGGCCAGCGTGATGACGCCCACCGGCTCGTCGGTGACGAACAGCATCGCCTCCACGGCGCCCGCGATCTGGCTTTCCTGCAATCCTTGGAACATCTATTCCTCCCCCGCCGACGTCAGCGCGTCGTCACCGTCAAGCGAAAGCTCGCCGGACCCTTCGATATACGAAAGCTCGATGTCGCCGAACAGCTCGTCCTGGCGGACATCGATCATATTGCGTTTGAACAGCTCCAGCACCGCCAAAAACGTGACCACCGCCACCGGCGTGGACGTCTTTTCGTTCACCAAATCGGAAAAGCGCAGGTTGTGCGCGTTGCGGATGCGCGCGTGGATGGCGCGCACGTGCACTTCCACGGGAATGGGCTTCGCGGCGATGTGCTCGCTTTCCAGCAGGAACACCTCGCGGCGCGCGAGCGCCCGGGCCGCGATAAGCGCGAGCGAATCGAGCGATGTGTCGCGCAAAAAGTCGGGCATGAGGTTCATGAAGGACGCGTCGGGGCCGAACGGGCGCGCATGCATGCGGCCCTCGGCCTCGAAGCGCGCGTTCAGGGCCGCGGCGGCGTTCTTGAACTGCTTGTAGGCAAGCAGGCGCTCGATGAGCATGTCGCGCGCCTCGCTCGGCGCAAGCTCGGCGATGTCATCGTCAATCTCGTCGGCGTCGCGCGGCAACAGGCTTTCGGCCTTTATCTGCAAAAGCGTGCTCGCCACCAGCAGAAAGTCGCTCGCCACGTCCAGGTCGAGGTTGCCCATGCGCGCGACCTCGTCTAGGTATTGGTCGGCGATCTGCGTGATGTTGATGGCCCCGATGTCGACCTTCTGCCTGCTCACCAGGTACAGCAGCAGGTCGAAGGGCCCCTCGAAGCTCTCTGTGCGGACGCGGTACGACAAGGCGCCTAGGAAATCCTGAACGGGAACAGCAGATTGCCCACGTTTCCGGCCGTGAAGTCAAGGTAGATGCCGAAGGGGTTCACGTGCAGGATATAGGGCAGCAAAATGACCGCGATCATGAAGATGGGGAACGCGTACTGCTGCACCTGATAGTACTTCGGCAGCCACTTCACCGGCATGAAGAACGCGAAGACGGAGCTGCCGTCAAGCGGCGGGATGGGCAAGAGGTTGAAGAACATCAGATACAGGTTGATGAGCGCGAACATGGGCAGGAACACCAGGTAGAAGTAGGAAAACGCCTCGCTTTCCACCACCCACTGCGCCACGGGCGCGAAGCCGTAGAGCACCCAGGCGACCACGCCCGCGAGCAGGGCGAGCGCAAGGTTGGCCGCAGGACCGGCCAAGCCAACGATGAGGTCGCCTTTGCGCGGGTCCTTGAAGTAGGCGGGTTATAGGGCACGGGCTTGGCGTAGCCGAACACGGGCATGTTCATGGCCATTAACAACAGCGGCATGATGACGGTGCCGAACGGGTCGACGTGCGCAAGCGGGTTGAAC
>CAVBAM010000020.1:0-10856 GCA_963593315.1 Candidatus Methanomethylophilaceae archaeon
CGCTCCTCGGTGATCTGGTCGAGGGTCTTGCCCTGCGTGTCGGGGCACCAGACGACGCCCACGACCAGCGAGATGACCAGCACGACGCACATGATCACGGCAGCCGGGAAGAAGCCGGCCGGGTTGGCCGAGATGTCGCCCATGATGGCGCCGACGCCCACGAGGGACCAGATGCCCAGCGCCGCGCGCACCAGGAAGAACATGATGCCCTGCGCACCGCCGCGGTACTGCGTCGGGAACAGCTCGGTACCCCACAGCGCGTAGAAGCACTGCGCGGAGAAACCGGCGGAAACGCCCCACAGGATAACGTAGGCCCACAGGCACCAGCCCATGGAGTCGGTGGTGCCGTTGTTCAGCGCCAGGCCGAAGATAGCGATGCAGACCCAGGAGATGAGCGCGAGCAGAGCGGAAGCGCCGAAGAGCACGCGATGGGAAACCTTGTCGCCGAACTTGGAGAAGATAGCCAGCGAGCAGGCCGCGACGAGCACCCACTGCACGATGCCGAGCAGGCTCTGACCGGTGGAGTCGATGTTGCCGGCGGCAGCGTAGAGGTAGGGCATGAACTGGCCGTTGGTGCCGGCAGCCAGGTTCCACGTCAGGTAGACGGCAACCAAAAACACGATGGTCTTCACGTTGATGGGGTTCTTCAGAGCGTTCGCCATCATGGCGCCGAAGGACTCCTTGTTGGCGGCGTCGGCCTCCTGGTTCTTAGCAGCCCAGTCGGCGGATTCCTGCAGCTGACGCTGAAGGTTCCAAGCGATGAGCGCCACAACCAGCAGCACCAGGAACAGGATGCGCGTGGCGAGCAGGCCGTCGAAGGGGCCGTAGGTGCCGGCAGCCAAAAGCGTCTTGCCGTCAGCCTCGAAGCCGGGCAGCACGAAGGACAGGCCCAGCGACAGGAGGAAGACGATGGCCGGGCCGCAGCTCCAGGCGAACTGGCTGATGCCGATGTTCGCGGCGCGGTTGACCGACGCGGAGGTCTCGGAGATGTAGCTCCAGGAAGCCGGGACGCCCGCGCCGACCGACAGGCCGGAAAGCACGACGCCGACGACAACCATGGGCAGGTTCACCGCACACATGGCGATGGCGATGCCCAGGGCGTACACGAGCAGGTTGTACTTGTAGATGATCGTACGGCCGTACTTGTCGGTCAAAAAGCCGCCAATCAGAGCGCCGACGGCCGCGCCGAAGGCGTTCGCGCCGATAGCGCCGAGGATAGAGGTCCACATCGAGCCGAAGCCGAATGCGGCCGCCCACGCCGTGAGCGCCACGGAGGACGCCACGATGCAGCCGGAGTCGAGGAAGTTCGTCAGGGACACCGCGATGGTGCCCTTACGTTCCTGCGATAGTGCCATTGTTCTTACCTTTCTATATATGCCCACCGCCAGCCACCGTAGCTGGCGGTTGTCGCTGATGCGCCCTGGGTTTAGTCCAGGAAGCTCTCGTTGACGGAAAGCTTGAAGTCACGGGCGATGGCGCGCAGGCCCTCGTCGGTGATGGTGTTCATGAAGTCGTCGGAACCGCCGTTCATGGTGCGGGCCTCGGCGTAAACGGCCGCAGCCTTCTCGATGGTATGCATGAGACCGAACGTGGTGTCGAAGTCGGGACCGGAGCAGAACAGGCCGTGCTGCGCCCAGATAGCCGCGTCGTAGGTCTTCATGAGCTCGGAGGTCGCCTGGGCAATCTCGGCACCGCCGGGAACCATCCACGGCACGACGCCGACGCCGGCCGGGAACACGACGATGCACTCGGTCATGGCCTTCCACAGGGCGCGGGAAATGACGCGCGCGTCGAGCGGCATGACGAAGGTCAGCGCGATGACGTTCTGCGGATGGGCGTGGTAGATGACGCGGCAGGCGTCGTCGGTGGCCTTCATGCGCACGGAGTGATTCATGAAGTGCGTCGGGAATTCGGAGGTGGGGACGCCGCCGTCCTTCAGGCCCCACACGATGCGCCAGGCGTCGCCGGTCTCGTTGATCTCGACGATGCCGACGTTATGCGCCGGGTCGAGCGGCACGTTGCGCATATAGCGGCCCGAACCCGTGGTGGCGAAGAAGGCGCCGCAGAGGTTGTCGGCCTGCACGCCCATGGACACCCAGCTGGAGGGGTTGTCGTAGAAGAACGGGCGGCACGCGGCCACCTCGGCGTCGGTCATACGATAGGTCAGGTTGCCGCCATTGCGCTCATGCCAGCCCTGGTCCCAGCCGTCGGCGCACACGCGCACGAAGGCCTTCATGAAGGACTGCTGTTCCACGGCCACGCCGGAAACGGCGCCTTTCGCTGCGGAAACGCCTTTGTCCAGCACGCCCTGCGCGCTTTCGAGGATGCTCATTGTGAAACCTTTCATGAGGTGCGCCCGGGCGAGCGCACGATTCCAAACCGAAGGCGCCTGCGGGCGCCTTGCGAAACGACCCGCGCCGCAAGAGGCTGCGGCGGCAAGCCGGAAACGCCATTACATTGTTTTGCCGCGACGCGCGCGGCGCATGGGGGCCGAGGCAAAGCCGAAAGACGAGCCTAGCGCGGTTCGAACACCTTCACGTCGAACGACGAGCGGATGACGTCGCGCGCCTGCTGCAGGCCAGAGAACTCCCCCGCCCCGATCATCTGCACGACCAGGTTGCCCAAGCTCGTGCCCTCGACGGGACCCGCATAGACGGGAAGCCCGCAGGCGTCGGCCGTCAACTGGTTGAGGTAGGCGTCCTGGCAGCCGCCGCCGACGATATTGATGGAGGTGTACGCACGTCCGGTCAACGCCGAAAGCTCGGCGATGGAGTCGGCATAACAGCTGGTCAAGCTCGCATACACGCAGCGCATGAGCTCGCCTACGCCCTCGGGGACGACCTGACCGGTCTCGCGGCAGGCCTGCTTGATCTCCTCGATCATGGAATCGGGGGCGAGGAAGCGGTCGTCGTTGACATTGACCTGGGGCGCGGGCGCGCTGGCGCGCTCGTCGGCCTCGCGCGTGGCTTCGATCAGGTCGCCGAAGCCCCACTGCTTGTCGGCAAGCTCGTGGCCGACGCCCTTGCCGGCGACGTAGTCGACGCCGTTGAGCTCGCGGCGGATGGACTGGATCATCCACAGGCCCATGATGTTCTTCAGGAAGCGGTAGCGCTTCTGATAACCGCCTTCGTTCGTGAAGTTCTGGAAACGGCTGGCATCGGTGGTGATGGGACCCTCGTGCTCGACGCCGAGCAGGCTCCAGGTGCCGCTCGACAGGTACACGGCCTCGGCGTCGCGCGCGGGCACGGCGAGGAATGCCGAGCCGGTGTCGTGTGTGGCGGGAAGCATGACCTGGGCGTCAAAGCCGACGCGCGAGCGCACCTCGGGCGTAAAGCCACCGAGCACGGTGCCGGGCATGGCCACCTCGTCAAAGATGCGCTCGGGGGCGCCGACGGCCTCGAGCACGCGGCCGTCCCAGGCGCAGGTGCGCGCGTTGAGCAGGTTCGTGGTGGTGGCGTTGGTGTATTCGTTGACCGCCTTGCCGGTGAGCAGGTAATTCAGATACTCGGGAATCATGAGGAAGCGATCGGCCGCCTCAAGCTCCTCGGGATGTTCGGCGGACAGCGCCGCGAACTGGTAGACCGTGTTGAACGGCTGGCGCTGGATGCCGCAGGCGCGGTAGAGGTTTTCCAAGCCGACGCGACGGTCCACCTGCGGGACCACGGCGGCGGTGCGGGCGTCGCGGTAAGCCACGGCGTCGCCGACACGGTTGCCCTCAGCGTCGATGAGGACGAAGTCAACGCCCCAAGTGTCGATGCCGATGGTTTGGGGAATCTTGCCCGCCTTCGCGCACTTTTCGAGGCCGATGAGCACGTTTTCCCAAATCATATCGATGTCCCAGCAATCGTGCCCGCGGCGGCGCACCTGCACGTTGTCGAAGCGGTGCATCTCCTCGAGCTCGATGCGGCCATCCACGACGCTTCCGAGCACGTGGCGGCCGCTGGAGGCCCCGATGTCGATAGCGAGATAGTAACGGGTATCGGACATCAGCGATCCTCCTCGATTGCGATTTCCGGCGCCGCGGCGCCCGTCGGCAGCGCTTCATCGCGAATCTGCACGACATACATGACGTTCGTTGCGGCGACGGAGCCGGGAAGCCCCTCGCCGCAGGTGATGGCCGGGCTGGTGGCGCGGTCGCCCGCCGTGAACACGGCGACATCCCCGGGATGCAGGTAACCATGGGCAACCACGGCGTCGCGGGCGTTGTCCACGACCTGCAGCATATCGCCCTTCACATCGCCGAGCATGGGGGTAACGCCCCAATGGATTTGCTGCTGGCGCATCACGCGGGCAGACGGCGTGACGGCGTAAATGGGCACGCTCGGGCGCAGGTTCGACACGAGGCGGGACGTGCGGCCGGACATGGTGGGCGCCACGATGCAGGCGGCGTTGACGTTTTCGGCCGTCTGAACGGCGGCGATGCCGACGGCAAGCGCCACGCGGGCGCGCACGCGGGTGCGGTCGGGCATGCGCTCGTCGAACAGGTAGGGTTCGGAAGCCTCGGCGATGCGCGAGAGCATCTGCACGGCGGGCACGGGATAGCGCCCGCAGGCGGTTTCGCCGGAGAGCATGACGGCGTCGGTGCCGTCGTAGATGGCGTTGGCGACGTCGCCCACCTCCGCACGCGTGGGGCGGGGGTTGCGAATCATGGAATCGAGCATCTGGGTTGCCGTGATGACCGGCTTCGACGCACGGTTGCAGGCGCGGATGATGCCCTTCTGGATATGCGGGACCTTATGGGCGGGAACTTCCACGCCCAAATCGCCGCGCGCGATCATGATGCCGTCGGAGGCCTCGATGATCTCGTTGATGTTCTCAACGGCCTCGGAGCACTCGATCTTGGAGATGAACGAGATGTTCTCGCCGCCGTTCTCGTTGAGGAACGCGCGTATCTCGCGCACGCCGGCCGCGTCGCGAATAAAGGAGGCGGCCACGAAGTCGACTTCCTGCTCGATGCCGAACAGCAGATCTTCGCGGTCCTGCTCGGTCATGACCGGCAGGGGTGCGGAGACGCCGGGCAGGTTCACTGACTTGCGCTCGCCGAGCACGCCGGAATTCTGCACGGTGCAGCGGATGTCGGTGCCCTCGACGCTATCGACCGCAAGTTCGATCAGGCCATCGTCGATCAGGATGATGGTGCCGGGCTCGACCACGTCGGACAGGCCCTTGCAGGTTTGCGTCACCATGCGGCAGGTACCCTCGACCTCGCGCTCGGTGAGGACGAACGCGCTGCCGGCCATCAGCTGCACTTCGGCATGACCGGACAGAAGACCCGTGCGGATTTCGGGGCCCTTGGTGTCAAGCAGCACGGCGCAGGGCGAGTCGAGCTCGCGGCGAACCTTGCGCAGGCGCTCCATGCGGGCGCGCTGCTCTTCCCGATTGCCATGCGAGAAGTTGAATCGAGCGATGTCCATGCCCGCGTTGATGAGCCCCTTGAGCGTCGACTCGCTGTCGACGGCGGGGCCAAGCGTGCAGACGATTTTCGTTCGTTTTGCCATGCATCCTCCAGACGCTCTCGCGCATTTTTGCACTCTCGTGCTCAAAACTATAACGCTAATTCCGGTTGTATTCTTCGGCGAACGGGATAACACCACAGACAAGCTGGGCACAAGGAGGCGAATATGACGGAAAAGCCAACGTTCGTATAACCGCTCAAGGTATCGGTTTCACCGATAGCGCGAAACCCTATGCCTCTTGTGCGGCAGCCGGCTCGTCAAGGCCGCGTTGCGGACGCTTCGCAACCAGCGCATAGGCGATGATGCAGGCACCCACGATGACGAGCGGCGTGCTGAGCACCTGGCCCATGGTGAGCCAGCCACCCCACAGGTAGCCGATCTGCGCGTCGGGTTGGCGCACGAATTCGACGAGGAAGCGGAAGCAACCGTACAGCACCAGAAACACACCCAGAAACGTCCCCTGCGCGCGCGGCGGGCGTTTGCGCGAGAGCAGGTAGAGCACGCAGAACAGCACGACGCCTTCGAGCAGCGCCTCGTAGAGCTGGGAAGGGTGACGCGGCATGCTGCCGGCCGACCCGCCGAAGACCACGCCCCAGGCCAGATCGGTCGGAGCGCCCCACAGCTCGCCGTTGACGAAGTTGGCGCAGCGGCCGAAGAAAAGGCCGATCGGCGCCGCGATGCAGCCCAGGTCGGCAAGCGTGAGATACGGAATGCCGGTCATGCGTGCAGCCACGATGCCCGCCAGCAACGCGCCGATAAGCCCGCCATGGAAGCTCATGCCGCCATGGTTGAACGCGAGGATTTCAAGCGGATGGGCGAAATAGTAACCGTCGCCGTACACGAGCACGTAGCCGAGCCTGCCGCCGAGAATGACGCCGATGATGACGCAGAGCATGATGGTCAAAAGCGAGTCGGTGTCGACGCGCACGCCCCAGCGCTTCGACGTGCGCCACAGCACGAGCGCGGCGCAAACGAAGCCCGCGATGTAGGCAAGGCCGTACCAGCGCACCGAAACGGGCCCCAGGGAAAACGCGATGGGGTCGAGCGATTGATAGATGTCGTTGAGCATGTAAGGGATTCCTTCCCGCGGGCGCGGTGAAGTTGAAGACTACCGAAGGCCGCCGGCACCGATTTCGATGGCGGCGAAATGCAGCTCCTCGCGCATATCGCGCGGGATGGGCTGGAGAAGCGACGAGAGCGCCCCGCAATGCGGGCAGCGTACGCCGAAGAGGGCCAGGTCGCTGCGGAGGACCATGACCGATTCGCAGGCGTGCAGGTCAAGGGAGCGCTTGCCGCACTTCGCGCAAGCGATCGATGCATCTGTCGGCATGGCGTCTCCTTCCCTACACGTATGCCCGATCCCCTACAGAAGGAACCGGTTGGGGTTGCCTTGGCGCTCGGGGGCGTCGGACTTGCGATCGCCCACGTCGGGCCCCCGGTCGAGGAAAAACTCGCAGAAGCGGCAGATTTCCTTAGCTGCCGCGTCGTAGTCGCGACGTGGATTGAGCAAGCGGCCGTAATCGGTGCAAACCACGTGCGTGGGCCTGAAGCAAGCGGCGAAGTGGCAGTCGGCGGGGCACGGCTCGCCGGGGATGTTATGCGGGCAGCGCGAGTTCATTTCCTCGTCGTCCGCGCAACCGCGCAATTCCCAACATGCCATGCCGCCGCTTCCTTTCCCGTTTGCTTCCTGCGTCGCGAATGCTACATCACTGCCGGGACGACGCGCGTCACGCCGGGCACGCGCTCCTTGAGGATGCGCTCCACGCCGTTGGCCAGCGTCATCTGGGACATCGGGCAGCCCTTGCAGGCGCCCTGCAGCTCGACGGTGACCACGCCGTCCTCATCGACGTCGACCAGCTTCACGTCGCCGCCGTCGGCCTGCAGGCTCGGACGGATGAGCTCGAGCACGGATGCGACTTCGTTCTTATCAACCATGGGAGTTGCTCCTTTGCATAGATCGGTCATGCTTGCCGTTGATTCTAACACACGCCCTTACAGGCGCGGCCGAGGTTAGGCCGAGGGCTTCCAGTCCTTGCCGAGGATGACGAGCACGTCGGTGTTGTACGTGTACGACCCGGTATTCTGCACCGCACGGCCCACGCCCATGGCGGCGATGGCGGTGTTGGCCTGGTCGAGCTGGTCGTCATCGTCGTAGATGACGAGCGTTTCGTTATAGGCGGCGGTGTCGGTGTTGCCCGTTTCCGAAACCTCGAAGCCCTTGGAGGTGAGCGCCGACTGCATGGATGCCGCCGCCCCGGTGATACCGCTGCCGTTGCGGATGGTGAGCGTGAAGCTGCCCGGATCGACCGTGGCGACCTCCTCGGAGACCGCAGGATCCTCGCCGGCTTCCACGCGCTCCATCATGGAGGCGAGATTCGAGGTCGACACCGTGTAGACCGACGTGCCATTGTCGTCGGAGACATACCCGGGGATAAGCGCGGCTTTAACGTCCGCGGCGGAAATGCCCTTGAGCGAATCGGCCAGCGAGAGCATGTCCGAGGAGCTCACGTCGGTGCCGAACGTGCCGCCCACCTTGTCGAGCAGGGACACGAGCGCGGTTTTGCCGCTGCCGAGCATGGCGAGCGAGACCTGGGTGAGCAGCTGCTCGCGGAACGATGCCTGCGTCGAAGTGGGGCTTTGATAGTTCGCGGCGCGGGCCAGCGTCAGGGCGGCGGCCCCGGAAAGCGTCTGCTCGCCGGCGGGCAGGTAGATATCGCCTGCGCGCGGGTCGTCCACTTCCTCGCTGAGGTTGACGCCGACACCGCCGAGCGCATCGACGAGCGCGACGATTCCCTGCGCATCTATTTTCACGAAATGGTTCACCGACACGCTGCACAGCGAATTGACGGCGCTGATGAGCGCAGCGTCCCCGTCTTGCGTGGAGGCCTCGCGCAGCGGGTGATATTTCCCGTCCTTAAGCGACACCTGCACGCTTGCGGGGATGGCCAGCACGGTCACGGTATTCGACTGCGTGTCGGTGCGCACGAGCGCGAGCGCATCGGGCCCGTCCGCAGAATAGGGCATGCCCGCAAGGTCGAGATCGGCGGCGACGAGCGTGTAGAACGCCTCCCCCGACTTCGCCGTGGCAAGCGCGCTTTTCGCATCGGAATCGGAAAGCTCGAGCTTGCTGTCGAGGCTGCCGAAGAGCGTGAAGGAGCCGACGGCGATGGCGACCACCGCCAAGACGGCGACGACGGCGAGCACGATGCCCGCGCGACGGGCTACCGAGCGGCGCTTGACGCCCGGGGAGAATTCGAGCCTGCCGGCATTGCCCGCGCGCCCGACCGGACCGGTCGCCGCGGGCATGACGTTGTTGACGTAGCCGCGTTGCGCGCGCTTCTGGCGGCGAGGGCTGGAAAAGCCCACGCGATCGGCATTCATGTGCTCGGGACGCAGTTTCTGCACATGGGTGCCGAGCGTTGCCGAGCGCATGCGGCGCGACGTGAGCTTCGAATTGATGGCGTTGATGTTGTTGCGACGACGCGGCATATGCTTCCCAAGCCTTTCCAAGCCGCAGGCGGGGCTAGCCGAGCGCCCGGCGCGAGACGTTCGCGCCGAGCGAGGTCAGTTTCCCGCAGTAATCCTCGTAACCGCGATCGATGTGCGCGATGTTGTGCACGCGGGTTTCCCCCTCGGCGACGATGCCGGCGAGCACAAGCGCCGCGCCCGCGCGCAGGTCGGTCGAGGAGACGTCGGTGCCCTGCAGGTCGGCGACGCCGCGCACGAGCGCATGATGGTCCTCGATGGTGACGTCGGCGCCCATACGGGCAAGCTCGGAAGCGAACATGAAGCGGTTCTCGAAGACGTTCTCCGTCACCATGGACGTGCCGTGGGCGAGCGCGCACAGGAGCATGAACTGCGCCTGCAGGTCGGTCGGGAAGCCGGGGTGCGGCAGCGTTTGGATGTCGGTCGGGGTGAGCGGCGAGGTGCGCGCGCAACGGATCCAGTCGTCGCCCGCTTCGACGGTGCAACCCATGGCCTCAAGCTTGATGAGCGCCATGCGCAGAAAGGACGGATCGATGCCGCGCACGGTGACGGGACCGCCGGTGAGGGCACCGCCGACCAGGAAGGTGCCGGCCTCGATACGGTCGCCAACCGTGGTGTGCTCGCACGGGTGGAGGCTTTCGAGCGCAACGCCCTCCACCTCGATGATGGAGGTGCCGGCGCCGCTGACCTTGCCGCCCATGGCGTTGAGCATGTTGGCAAGGTCGACGATCTCGGGTTCGCGCGCGGCGTTCTCGATGAGCGTTCGGCCCTGTGCCGTGATGGCAGCCATCAGGCAGTTCTCCGTCGCACCGACGCTCGGGAAGTCGAGAGCCACCTCGGCGCCGTGAAGGCCGCCCGGCGTGGTTGCGTTCAGGTAGCCGTGATCGATGCTGAATTCGACGCCGAGGGCCTCGAGGCCAACGAGATGCATGTCGATCTTGCGGGCACCGATTTGGCATCCGCCGGGCATGGCAACGCGAGCGCGGCCGAAGCGGCCAACGAGCGGGCCAAGTACCGAAATGCTCGCGCGCATCTTCGAGACGAGTTCATAGGGGGTTTCGAACGAAGCGACGGCGGCCGTGTCAACTTTCAGGGTATGCCCGTCGCGCTCGATTTTGGCACCAAGACATTCCAGCACTTCGGACATGACGGCGATATCGCTGATGAGGGGGACGTTATGAATAGTTGTCGCGCCCTGTCCCAAAAGCGCGGCGGCAATGAGCTTCAGCGCGGAGTTCTTCGCGCCGGAAACGACGACCTCGCCTGAAAGCGTGTTGTTGCCTTCGACGACGATGATTTCCTTTTCGGCCATGGCTCCCCCTGCGATAGGTGACATTCGGAAGCCCCATTATACGGCGAAGCCCCGCACGGCGCAGGCATTCACGATGAAAGCAAACGGGGGTTGAAGGGGGGCGGTGCGCCGGCCGACGGGCAAGCAGGCTGCGGGGGAACCGCCGGCCGGCAAAGTAAACATATCCCGGCGTCGCCGGCGGCCTGGTCGAGCTAGCGATCGGCGGAATCTTACCGCAAGCGGTTCTCCTGTCGCTAGGCGCTGCTTCGCGGCGCGTGGTCGCTCTTGCGAACGACCCTACAAATTCTTGCCGCCGGGTTAACCTATTTACCAGGTATTTCGTAGGCGCGTTCGCAAGAGCGCGCATGCCGGCAAAGCCGGCATATTGGACTCGCAGGTGGCGTGAAAGTCAGCGAGGGGCCCTGTGGTGCCCGGAATTCGCTTGAAGCAAGCGGGCATAGGCCTCATGCGCCATGCCCGCGCAGCTGAAAGCGAAGGCCGGGTGCCACAGGGCCCCGCAGCGTCGAGTAAAGCGGCGGCCGCAAGGCCACCGCAATCGTTTTGGCCATGCCACCGCAGTTGAAGGCGAAGACGGCGTGCCAGGGCGGCCCGCAGCGTCGAGT
>CAVBAM010000021.1:0-10632 GCA_963593315.1 Candidatus Methanomethylophilaceae archaeon
CACATGCATGCCCTCATAGCGGCCGGTGGTCAAGGCAACCGACAGCATCACCATGGCAACAATGGCCATCAGCCCCAGCCCGCCCGACGCGCCAACGCTGTGACTTTCAATGCCGGAAGAACCCTGTAAAACGGCATAGCGCACAAAGGCGACGTAGAAGCTCACAACGAACACGCTCACAAGCGCCATGACCAGCAGTTTCCGAACGCTTGCGTATCGAGGCCCAACAAGCGCGGAAACGTCCATCTTGCCGCACGCGTCGAAGCTGTGCGCGCGGCGCGACGGCATGAACCAGAACTCGCGAGCATTCTCGCAGCGCAAACAAGGCGAAAGACGCGCGGCAAGAATAAGCATCGCTGAGCCAATAACGGGAACGACCGCGAACAAAACCAGCGACCAAAAACGGCTGAACACGAAGAACATGCCGTTGAGCACGAACATCGTAGGGATAACAAGGTGCGCGATCACGCACAGCTTAAAAACGCTTTTCGACTCGGAGACGGTGTGAAGGCATATGAACACGCACCACGACAAGGCGCACATGTTCATCACAGCTAAAACGGTGCGCATCTCATCCGTTACCGAAAACGGGGAGAACGCCGGAAGGAACATCGCCGTAGCGGAGCACGCAACGCCGGCGAAAAGCGTGAACGCCTGGGAGCGCTTAAGCATTTCCAGCAGCTTGAAATCGAAAAACGACGCCAGGCACGCAACGAACAGCATCGCAAAGCTTACCGGGATGGCCGTTTGCAGATAGCCCGCTCCCCCGTCAGCCGGATCGCAGAACCCATATCCAAAGCACAACCACGCGAACAGGCAAAACAGCGAACATCCCAGCATACCGAACACTTCGTATGAGTACAGCCTCACTTTGCCCAGGCGCAATTCCCCTGCCATAGAGCTTTCGTCCATGAGCCACCCTCCCCCCTGTTGGATAGACCCAATTATTATATCAATCCCCTACCGCGAGCCCTCAGCGAAAACTCGGACCCGTGCCCCCAAGACGCGGAGGCAACGGGCCGGCAAACTCATTTCCCAGGCAGCACCGGAAACGAAATGGCGTGCTCAGGGCACGCATCGGCGCAGCGGCCACACCGGGTGCACTCGTTGAGTGCCGCGCTGCCGAAGCCAGCGCACGGGTCTATATGCTCGGGGCACGCACTCGCGCACACATGACAGGCAGCGTGCTCGTTATCGCGCAAGCACGCCTGCGCGTTCGCCTTCGGCCTGAACGTGCGGCTGGCCCGGGCAACCAGCGACATAAGTGCCGCCACCGGGCAGATTTTCCCGCAGTAGTCCTTCAGCACAACAAGCTCAAGAACAAGCACGGCGGGGAACAAAAACAGCCCCCAGGAAAGCTCGCCTATCCCCAGCAGCCGCACGAGCAAAACGACGGAAGCGCAGGTCAGCCCAATAGGGCAGATAAGGCAGAAAACCGGAAAACCGAATATCGCCGCGCTGCCCAGCGCCCCGCACAGCACCGCATGCCGCGAATCAAGGCGCGGCTTGGCCATGCCGGGCGCTCGCGAGCCCGAGTCCGGGCACGCCTCAACTGCACGCACATCATGCGCCGCACTAGCATCGGCAGCGCCATCGATGCTAGCGCCCGCCACGCCCGCACCACCGGCGCCAACGCTGACAACCTTACCACCCGCGGCAACCTCGTCGCCTACCGCACTCGCGCCGCCACAGGCGGCGCACCGGTAACGCTCCAACGCCGCGCGGCCCGCTTCCTCGCGCTCCCGCGTCTCCCGCTCCCGACGACGCTTCGTCTTGAAAAACGCCGCCACAGGCGGCACCGGGCACACCCAACCGCAAAACGCCCGGCCGAACACGAACACCACCAGCAGCATGGCCACCAGGCCAATCACCAAGCGCGGAACGAACGCCCACGCGCCGAACAGCCCTTCTAGGGCCCCCAGCGGGCATATGCTTGCAACGAATCCGATGCCGGCGCTTGAGTAGGTGCCGAAACCGGTATGCACGCACAGGCCCACAACAATGGCGGCGAACACGATGGCCTTCACCACGGCCCGTGCCTTTGCGTGCGGCCCTTTCGCCCCAGCCCGTTTCGGCTTCGCGCTTTCCTCGCGCCCCTTCATGACCGACCTCCTTGCCACACCTTGACGTTGATGCCCCGGCTTGTGTTCCCGTCGTAACTGCGGTACGCGTTGGTGGGGCACACGAACTCGCACGCGCCACACCCCCAGCACGCATCCTCGTCAACCGCGATGCGCCCATCGGGCGTTTCGGCAATGGCCTGTGCAGGACAGGTTGCGATGCACACCTTCCCACAGGTTGCAGACATGCCGAACACCTGGCATTTCGCCTGGTCGATAACGGCTATGCCCACCTTGTCCCGCGACGTATCGAACGACTGCAGCGCCCCGGTGGGGCACGCCTCAACGCATCGGTACGCGCCGTCGCACGCATCGCAGTACGACAAGCGGAACTCCATTTTGGGCAAGCGCGCCTGCATAAGGCCGTCTTCAACCTTCGCCACGCCAATAGCCCCGGTAGGACACGCGCTTCTGCACCTATCGCACCTGATGCACAGTGCGCTGAACAGGCGTCGATCCATGGCGCCCGGCGGATGCAGGACCGCATCCGATTGCGGCGATGCTACGGCAACGCCGCCCACGGCAAGCGTGACGGCAACGCCCCCTAGGCCAGCCACAAACCCCCTGCGAGAAAGCGTGGCCCCAGCACCGGCGCCAGCGCGATCCTCCTGCTTCGCTGTGTTCCCCATCTCCTGCGTCCTCTCGAAACGAAAAGCCCGGCTTTACGCCGCGTCGCCCTCGCGTGCCTGGTCTTCGGCAGGAAAATCCTCGTCGAAGCCGCCTTCGATCACGGAACGCACGTCGTCTATGAGCTCGCATTCCTCATCGAAAAAGCCTTGCGTAATGTTGAGCACGCCGCGGTAAAAGCGGGTTTTGATGAACTTCAGGCTTAGGTCGTGCAGACGGCGGAACCACCGGTTGATGTGCTCGTTTAAGAACCGTTCTTGCACGTCGAGCAGGCGCAACGCTTCGACCACGTCGTCGTTTTCCAGCGCCTCGATGGTACGACGGCACAATATGGACATGAACTCGCACTCGAACGCCAGGTGGTCGTCGGGGTAGTTGTGCTCCTTCTTAAGCGAAACACATTCCTTCTTGTAGAAGTTGTACACCAGCGAGCGCGGCTTGGCGTTCAGCGTGCCGCTTGCATCCAAAAACAGCGACTCGTAAGGCTGCGCCACCAGCCCTTTGTAGGAATGGGTCCCCAAAAAGCAGGAGGAGAAATCGCACGCCAGCTCCTGCCGCGTGCCGGTGTTGCGTTTGCGCAGGTAGCGGTATATGTCGTTGAACCCGCTTGCGATAAGCTCGTTCTCGTTTTCCCGCAGCGCGGTGTAGTCCTGCGCCGCCATAGAAGCGATCTGCTCCTCGGTCAGGCGGTCGAAATACAAGCTAGCCAGCGTCTCATACATCCCCGCTCGGGCCGCGATGACGTCCACAACCTCTTGCTTAGCAGCCATCAGCCTCTCCTCTCCTCCGGCAAGGGGCACCACTGGTGCGGCGCCCCTTGGAGTGCATCCTAGTAATCGTCTTTCAGAATGGGGGTACCGTTTTCAAGCTCCCAGTAAAACGCATTGAAGTACGGGTCGCTTGTCAGCCACATCTCAATCCTGATGCCAAGCGCCGCCACCACGGCAAGCACCACGGCAACCACGGCAACAAGGAACACCGTGTTTGCGTTCGGCGCCTTCAAAAACGCCGCCAGGCAAACAAACTCGCCCACCATGCCGCACACCACGATCATGCCGCAGGAAACAAGCGGGTTGCGCCCGACCGCATCGCCTAAGAACAGCAGATACGCGGCGGAAGTCACGATGGATGCGGCAACCG
The DNA here is from genome assembly GCA_963593315.1 of Candidatus Methanomethylophilaceae archaeon. Lineage (GTDB taxonomy): Bacteria > Actinomycetota > Coriobacteriia > Coriobacteriales > Eggerthellaceae > Senegalimassilia. The sequence continues at coordinate 3,888 of CAVBAM010000021.1, forward strand.
CCACCACCAGGTACACCTTCATGCCCTTGAGCTCTTCAAGCGCTACGCCCAGCTTGGCCGAAAGCGCCATATGCAAAAACGCACCGGCAGGAAGGACCGTGCCCATGTAGGCCAGCGGCAAAAGCTCGGTGTCCCAGTACTCGCGGGACTGAATAACGTAGCCGTGCCCGCACACAAACGCCAGGACCAGCCCCGACACGATGGCAAGCACCGCAAGCACCTTAAACGCACCCGACGCAACGTCGCGCTTGAGCAAAATCGTGTACACGAGCATCACTACGAACGTTATGACCAGCATAATCAGCTCAACGGAGATGCCACTGAACGAGAACACGTGCGCCACGGCGTAAAACGCGTTCAAGGGCATTGACAGGTGGGCGACTACCGCCAAACCGCCTACCACCATAAAGGCAAGCGAGACGATGGAGGCCACGAAACGAGCCTGACGAGCACGACCCATCAGCTCGGCCACGCCAATGCTGCAGGCCAGCGTACCGCCCATGCCGCACAGAATGCCGAACAGCACCAGCGGCCATTGGATGTCGATAAGCATTACTTGATCTCCTTCCACTCGGCATATTGGGGAGAAAGGATGTACGTGCAGGTGGGCTTGGTGTTCTTGGGGTCGGACAAGTGATGGATGCAATCCTTGTCGTAGCGAGCGATTTCCTTGCACACATCGCTTTCCGGGTCGTCCAAGTCGCCGAACAGGCGCGCGCCAGTGGGACAATTGTGCACGCACACGGGAACGTCAGACCCGTCGGCGGTGTACTGCGAGCACAGGTTGCACTTCTGCGCCACGCTGGTGGTCTTGTTCATGGAACGCACGCCGTAGGGGCAGGCGTACACGCAGTATTCGCAGCCGATGCACTTATCGCCGTTGACCAGCACCACGTTGGTGTCGGGGTCGCGGTAGCTGGCGCCGGTGGGGCACACCTTCACACACTGGGGGTTCTCACATTGCTGGCAGCACATGGGCAACCAGTACATGGAAACGTACGGGTAATCGCCGTAAGGGCCCACCGCCACCACGCGGTTGTAGTATTCGCCAAGCTTCAAGCCGTTCTCGTACTTGCAGTACACGATGCAGCTGTCGCAGCCCGAGCAACGGTCAAGGTTGACAAGCAACGTCCTACGCATTGGGCAACACCTCGTCTTCATTCGTAAGCTCCGACTTATAGCGGTCGGCAACGGGCATAAACGGCTCGAACTCCTCCGGCTCAACCCAAATGCGGTCGGGCTTGGTGGACTTCTCGATTTTCACCTGGAACCCGCGGTACGTGGACCCGCCGAACATGCGGCTTCGGGCAGTGTCGAGCGTCAACAGGTTGATGTTGCACTCTTCCCAACCGGCAGTGATGGACTTCTGGGAGTCGTCGAAGCACTCCGGGTTCCAGAAGCGCTCTTGGAACACCGAACCTATGGCAATACCCTTGGTCACGTAAGCGCGGCCGTGGGTGGAACCGCGGCGGCTTGTGATTTTCACCCAGTCGCCGTGCTTGATGCCGTACTTCTTGGCGTCCACGGGATTGATGCGCAGGTCGGGCACAGGCAGAAGCTCGCGGTTGAACGCGCAGTGGCGCATAGTGCCGTGGTGCCAGTAGTGCACGCGGCCCGAAGTGAACGTAAGCGGGTACTCCGTGTCGGTGAGCGCGTTTTCCTGGTTTTCCAGGTAGCGGCAAATGGGCGGGTAGTCGTCGCACGGATCCATGTCGTAGGGGTACAGGTACGGCCACCCGGTGCGTGCCATGCGCAAATGAGCGTCGCAGTACACCTCGCACTTGCGCGACGAGGTGCCGAACCCCGCCGGCAAGCCGTCGCTTACGGGCATCTCGTGCTGGTGGTACAGCCAGTACTCCTCCGGCGGCGTGACAATGGGTGAGTACTTGTCCTGGTGCTCGATAAGCTCTTCCCACGACGGCGCGCCGTACATGGCCGCCCACTTGGCCTTTTCCTTGTCGTAGTTGTCGAACATGCCCAGCACGTACAGGAAATCGTGGCTCAAAATCTTGTCGCGGCCGCCCAAAATGTCGCACACCTTGTTCACCACCAGCGAGTACGCCATTTCCGGATGCACCGTTTCGCCTAGGTGGATGAGCGAACGGCGCAGCCACTGGGTGTTCAGCTGCACGGTAAGCGCCACGCCATTGTTGTATTCCAGCCACTCGTTCGTGGGGAAGAACAAGTCGATAAGCTCGATGGTTTCCGACGTTAGGTTGGCGTACTGCTGGATGGCGAAGTCCAGGTTGAGCATGGCCTCGTGCCACTTGCTGCTGTTCGCCACCATGGCCAGCTTGTTGCCGGACACCTCGTAAAGCACGGCGGGGCGGTACGGCTCGCCGCACTGCACGGCCTCGCGCACCATGCCGGGGCCCGTTTGCTCCCAATACATGGCCGCCTTGTGATACGTGGCGCCTAAGCGGTCTTTGAGCGCCTGGGCCATCTGGTCGCGACGCGCCTCGGCGTTTGGCGTGGACTTGTCCACGATGGTGTCCTCAAGCTCAGCCAGCTGCTTTTCCAGCAGAGCATCGTTGCCCGCCTTCGTCATGCCGATGTGCCAGCTCATGCCGTACCACCACGCCTCAAGCTGGTAGGAAATGACCAGCAGCTTGAACGGGCCGGTAGGACGGTCGGTGTAAATGGAGTCGGCCCCGCGGTTGGTGAGCGTGCCGCCCGGCTGGTTCACGTGCCCCATCATCATGTCAAGCGCCATGGTACCCAAAGGCACCTCCGCGTTGATTTCCATCATGTCGGAGAACACGCCCACGGTGATGCCGGCATGCTCGGTGGTGGCGTACATACGCACGGCCTTCTCGATAAGCTCGGCGGGCACGTAGGTGATCTCGGCGGTGTGCTCAAGCGTCCACGGCTTGGCTTCCTCCCAGTAAATCTGGAAAGCCGACTTGCAGGAAAGCTGCGTGCCGTCCGAAAGGGTCACGGGGCAATTGTCCACGAACAGCTCGGGGTCGACCTCGGCGTCTTCGGGCGCGGAATAGGCGAAGGGCTGCAAGCTGTTCGTCAGCTTGTCCCAACACACGTACGCCGGCGTGTCGTACACGCCATCAGGGTCGATGCAGGGGTTGATGTAGTCGGGCCACACCTCTTCGGCCTCAATGGGCAAGCCCGTGTTGGGGTTGATGAGAAACGGCAGGTTCGTCCAGTACTTGCAGAAGTCCTCGTTGTAGTACTTGCCTTCGATGATGTAGCGGATCCAACCCAAAAGCATGGCCGTGTCGGACGCCGGGCGCACCGGCAGCCACACGTCGGCCTTCGCCGCGTCGGGCGACATGTTGGGGTCGATGACGATGGTCTTCAGCCCGCGGTCGGAACGCGCGTCGGCAATGCCGCGGCCCGATTCGGCCGTTTGCGACGTGGACGGCTGCGCGCCCCACACCACCAGAAGCTCCATGGTGGGGTTCAGCTCGTTGTACACCTCGAGCATGGCGTGGTCGGCCGGCGACTGGTTCCAACCGCTGTAGGTAAACGCCGTCACCGACGAACGCGGGCAGTAGCACTGCAGGGCACCAGTGCACGCCTGAACGGCGCCGCCGTAAATGAACTGGTTGGCCGTTGCGATCTCGGACGCGTACAAGCCGCCGCCGCCCGAAGCTCCCCACAGTGAATACGGGCCGTACTTCTCGTGGGCGCGCGCCACCTGCTCGGCGGCCAGGTTAATGGCCTCGTCCCAGCTGATGACCTCCCACTCGTTGCTGCCGTGCTCGCCGGCAAGCTTGAGCGGGTGAAGCACGCGTCGGGGGCTGTAGCATGTGTGCAGCTGCCCCATGCCCTTCAGGCACATGCCGCCCTTGTTCAAAGGCGCGTCCGGATGCCCCTCAAGGCGCACCACCACGCCATCTTCCATGTAGGCGCGCACCGGGCACACCTGGATGCAGCCGTGGCACACGGTTTCGAACATCTTGCGCTCAACGGGCGCATCCGCGAAAGCCTTGTCGCGCTCTTCCAGCTTCGGTTCCAGCGAAGAGCTCAGAACCAACGCCGCAGTTGTGAGCGTCGCCGCCTTCACGAACGTACGGCGCGTCAACGTGCGTTTAGCCATTGCCCAATCCTTTCCTTGCGTTTTGCCATCATCTTGTCCTCGTTTCCTTTCTCTGCTCCTTTGCGTTTTTCCTTTCTATGAACAGGCAAAACAAGCCCTACACCATGAACTTGTCCATACCTTTGAGAAATGCGCGGCCCTCGGCGGTCAGCTTCCACTTACCGTCCCAGTACATGGCGCCGGCCTTTTCCAGCTTGTCCACGAACACGCTGGGCTGAATGGCTATGGTGTCGTCAGAATGCATGGTCCCCAGCGCTTTGAGATCCACGTTTTCGAATAGCTTGTTGATTTCCTTCATGGTTTTCGGCTCGCGACAGAAGTTCATGACGTCGCGGTAGCTGCCAAGGCGCACGGGGAACTCGCGCAGCAGGCTGGCGATGCGGCTTTCGGGTTCAAGACGGCGCGCCACCTCTTCGCCCACCTCGGTTGTCTCAAGCTGGAACTCCACAACCAGGTCGTCTATCTCGTCTTCGGTCAAGCCGACCTTGCGCTCGGGCGTGACCACTTCCCCGTCTTCGTCGACGTCCAGCATGTTCAGGCCGTAATTGTCCACCAGGAATTTGATAAGCCGGTAGGGGTTTTGCGCGGCGGCCTTGTACTCGGGGTACGTTTGGATCTCGTCCTCAACCTCGGGAAGCGGGCGGCGCGTGCGGCAGAACACCAGCGTTTTGCGCAAGATCTCGCGGAAGCGGTTGCTGCGCATGACCGTCTTCATGCACTGCTCCACCTTTTCGTCGAACGTCAGCTCGTTTTCGGGCGCCTGGCTTGCAAGCTCTTCTTCCATTGCGGCGCGCTCCATGTCGCGCGCGGCAATGGCGTCGATGCCGTCGATGGTGCGCCCGTCTTCGGTCATGTACTCGAAATCGGGGTCAAGCGGGTCAACCTCCACGGGCTCCACCCCGTCCGCCTCGGCCTGGCCGTGCGCCTGGGCGCGCGCCAAATCGTAAGGCTGGGCGGCAACGCGTTCGGCTGCCACGGCATCTGCGCGCAAGCCGCGCCACAGCTCGGCGAACTCCTCGTCGCTCATGCGCTCGGCGTCAAGCTTCGCCTTATATTGGCGCTCAACTTCTTCAGTGGGAAGAATGGGCATTTTCGACTTGCGGTCTTTGCCCATGTTCGAAAACGGATTCTGCCCACCCAACCCGGGAATCTGAGGCGCTCCAGATGTTGCAACCATGAAAACCTCTTCTCTCGCACGCTTTGCCTGGGTCATGGCGAGAAGGGGCGATAGGGGGAGGGGGAGGGAAAGTCGTGCTGCTCGCGGCGACGATCGTGCGTGCCCCATCTCGCGATGACACGGCCACTATAGGTTGGCGCCGCTGCGTGCGCATCGTTCCCTATCAGCCATTTTTCATGTTGGTGCGCCAAATCACTCGCTAGGTATCACTCGTAGCGAGTGATACCTAGCGAGTGATTTGGCCGTGCGCGGCGGCAAATAGCGCGGGGCGAACCTTGTGACGCCCGCGGGCCCGACCGTAAGATTTTCGCCATCGGAACCAACTGGAAAACGTTTGGGGGACGAACATGATTCACACCACATTCCGCGTCAAAGTGACCACGGCGCAGCCCGAAGAAGAGGAGCTGCTCGACACCGCCACGCTGCTGAGCGTATTCAAATGCGCGTCGGCCACCCACGACGTTGCGTCGAACTTCGGGCTGCCGGTTTGCGAAGAGGGTAAGGTTGCGGACGGCGAAAGCGGAGCGGCCGACGATACGCTGCTGCAAACGGCGCGCGCAATCGATTCCGCCCACGCCGCGCTTGCCGACGCGAAGGACAAGGCACGCGCCATCGGCATCCCCAACCGTCAGGGACGCCTTATCACCCCCAAGGCGCTTGACATCTACCGCGAGACGTTCGTCATGCGCCGCAGCTTCGGCATCCCCAACACGCAGCGCGCAAACGTTGACACCACATCGAAAAAGCTGCCGAAAATTCTTCCCGAGGATGTAAGCCGCTACTTCCCCACCCCTTCAGCCGAGCAGCTGGCGCAAGCCATGACGAAACAGCCGAAAACGAAAACGCAGCTTGTAGACGCCATGCTGACCCGGTTCCCGCAAGTGCTGCCAGCGCTGAGCATGCGCATCTCCGTTTTGCACCGGCCGCTTTGGGAACGCGACGACGAAGTTGCCCGCCACAACTGGAAGAAAGTTGTGCGCCCGCAGCTGGCCGAATGCTTGCACGAGCTGCAAAAGGACCTGCTGCGCCTTGAGGTTCCCAGCAACGTGGGCCAAAACGTGAAAGATGCGCTGCGCTTCAGCAGGCTGGATTTGCGCTTCGACAAGTACATCGTGAGCGTTGCCAACGAGGATGTGAATCGATTCGGCCACGTGGACGAGGTTTTGGACACATTCTACGACCTGCTGAACAACGGAACATTCGGGCAGCGGGACGTGGTCCGCATTGACGCGCCGTTTGTCGACTTCGACTCCGTGCGCGAGCAGAACGAGATACGTAAGGCCCGCTACCTCGAGGCGGCTGAGCAGGCCGAACGTGAAGCCAAGGAGGCCGCACGGGCACAGGCCGAGCGCGAAGAGCAGTGGGCGCGCGACGCCGCCTGGGCGCAAGAGGCCATCAGCGCCGCCGAGCAGCTGGCGCGCAAGGAGGCGGCAAGCGACAAGTTCGATGACGCAGTGACAGGTGCCGAAGCCGACATTGCGGCAGTCGGGGAGCCCACGACCGATGGTGCT
>CAVBAM010000022.1:0-10598 GCA_963593315.1 Candidatus Methanomethylophilaceae archaeon
CTCGCGACGATGGGACAGGGCCTCGTTGCAGCAGCGCAAAGCCTCGCGGCGGCGGCGAATGCGCCCGCTTGCCCCAAGAATTCCCGCCCTCGCACCATCAGGCGCACCTGCGCCACCATGCGCAACCCTGCGCCGCAATGTGCGCCCTTGCACACGCCCGTGCGCATCCCCGCGCCCCATCGCCTGCTTTTGCCGTATCATATTTCGAACACGAAGGAGGTTATATGGCAGGCGAAACGATACGGGATGCGCGCTGGCTTGGCTGGGGGTTCCTGCTAGCCTGGGTGTTCTGCGTGTTTTACTCGGGGTCGATCGACGGCCTTTCGGCGTTCGTGAATGCACAGGCGGAAGGATTCGCGCTGAAGACGCTGATCAACGCACTGCCCGTCGGCAGCGCCGTCGTGTCGCTCGGCGTCATCGCCGCCGTCGAGAAACGATTCGGCTCGCCCGCGGAAAGGCGCCCGCTGGCAATCGCCGCGCCCATCGCGGTCGCCGTCGCAACCCCCGTGTTGCTCTCCCCCATCCACATGCCCGTGCTCTCCCAAGCGCTGTTCGCCCTCGCCGCCGTCGTCACCGGCGCGGGCAGCGCGATCATGTGGGTGCTCTGGGGCCAGCTCTACGCGCGCCTGCCGCAGGACGCCACCGAATCCCACGCACCCGCCTCGGCGGTTTGCGCCGCGGTGTTGACGCTTATCACCCTTATCCTGCCGCCGGCGGCATCCATCGCGCTGGCCGCGCTGTTCCCGCTCGTAAGCGGCATCTTGTTCCTGAAGGCTTGGCCGTCCGCGAAGGCGCGCGAGCTTTCCGACCACAGCACGCTGCCGGCTTCCCCCCTGCCCGCCAAAGATGTCTTCGGCTCCATGGGCAAGGCGGGCTTCGGCATCTTCGCGGCCTGCGCCTTCGTCAGCATCGAGGGGCAATTCTGGGACGCGCCCTCCGCCTCCGTTGCGCAGATCGCCGGCATCTTCGCCGCAAGCGCCCTGTTCATGCTTGCGGTGAGCGCGTCGGCCACTGCCGGCCCGCGCCGGGTGTCGCTCGCATTCGCGTACCGCTGGATGTGTCCGCTCATGGTCGCCGGCTTCGCGGCACTCATCCTGTTCGACGCGCAGACCGGGCCACTTGTCGCCGCCGGCGTCGGCATCGCCTCGCGCTTCGCCTTCTGCGTCATCACGCAGATGTATTTCGCGTCGCTCGCGTCTCGCGGGGCGGCCACGGCGGTGCAGGCATACTCGATCGGCTGGCTGTTCGTGCATGTGGGCGATCTGGTGGGCGTGCTCGTTGGCGGGCCCTTGCGCGAGGCGGTCAGCGGCGGCGCGCTTGCCACGAGCGGGATAGCGGCCGTGCTCATCGTGCTTTTGGTCGCCTCGGTCATGCTCGCGCTCAACGACGGCGGGAAATTCCTGGAGTGGGACGTGCAAAGCGAGGCGAAACCGACTTCCTACCAGAATGAGAACGCGCAGGCAAACGCCCATGCAGACGAAGTCGCTAAAGCACCGGGCGACGGAACCGAGAAAACGCCCACGGAAAACGAACACCCCGAGAAAGCCGCCGCCGAGCAGCATCCCGCCAGCCTAGATGACCGCATCGCCGAGCTGGCGGCGACCTACAAGCTCACGCCGCGCGAAACCGAGGTGTTCGGCCTTCTGGCGCATGGGCGCTCCATCCCGTACGTGCGCGACGCCCTGTTCATCAGCCGTGACACCGCCGCCACGCACGCCAAGCACATCTACGCGAAGCTCGATGTCCACAGCCGACAAGAGCTCATCGACCTGGTGATGGACGGCGAAGGGCGCTAGACTTAAGCTCGATCCGCCCGCGGGGGATGTCAGGATGTTGACGGCTTGTCGGCGGCAGATGCTCCGGCTTCGCCGGAGAGCGCGCTCTTGCGAACGCGCCTACGTCCATACCCATGGACCCTTGCAAGGGCGCCGACATCCTTACCCATAGACTGACCCTTGCAAGGGCGCTTCCGAGTTTTTGCAAAGAGTCAGCTTTTGCGCAAGGTCTTCGTCAAGCAAAAGGTCAACCCTCATCTCGACCCTCATCTAGAGAGGAACAAGCCCCCAAACGCAAGAAGGCCCGCCTTCGCTGTCAGGCGAAAGCGGGCCTTGCTCGCAAAATAGGCTCTCGGGGGCGCCCCTTCCCAAAAGCGCCCGAACCGCCTGCCCCTTGCGGGCGGGAGCGCCTGCTACTTCACACCGAGCGCATGCTTGGCCGCGATGCGGCTGAACGTCGCCGTGCGGCCGGCGTTGATGCCGGTGAAGTTGCTGGGATAATGATGCGGATAGAAACCGCCCTGGTCGTTGCCGCACACGTACAGGCCCTCGATGACGCTGCCGTCCTCGCGCAGAGGCTGGCTGTTCGTGTCGGTGATGACGCCGTGCGTGGTGACCAGCATGGTGCCGGCGATGCGTGCCGCGTAGAACGGGGCGGTGTCGACGGTGGACATGCGGTACATCGGCTTGCCGAAATCGACGTCCTCGCCCTGGGCGTTGAGCTGGTTGTAGCGCTCGACGGTTGCCAGGAACGTCTTCTTCGTCTCGCCTTCGAAACCCATGATGTCGGCCAGCTCGTCGAGCGTATCGGCCTTCTTCAGCACGCCGGACTCAAGCGCGGGATTGATCCAGAAGTTGTCCAGGTTCTCCTTGCCGCAGGCTTCCAGGCTGTACACGTCGGCATTGAACGCGGTGCCCGACGGAGCCGGCACGATGCGCGAGCAGCCGCAGGTGTCGAACTTGACCGCGTCCTCGTAATAGGTGGCGTCGAACACTTCCCAAGAGAAGTGGCCCGGCTGGTTGCAGCCCATGGCGTAGGACAGCGGGTAGCACTGGTCCTCGTTCATGAAGCGCTCGCCTAAGGTGTTCACATGCAGGTAGGGCTGGCTGCCCGGCAGGAACAGGCTGCCGTTGTAGGGCTTGCCGAACGTAGTATCGTCGGCCATGCCGCCGCGGTTCCAGATCATCGAGCCGCCGCCGGCCTCAAGCTGGGCGCCGGCCCACAGGGCCATCTTGATGCCCTGGCCCTTCTCGCCCGTGGCGCTGCCGGTGACGCACCAATCGGTCACGCCGGGCTGCAGGTCGTCGAGCATCTGCTGGTTGGCACCGTAGCCGCCCGTGCAGACGATGACGCCCTTGGCGGCGTTGACCTGGATGTAACTGCCATCCTCGGTAGTGGCGATGACGCCGGTGACGCGCCCGTCGGCGTCCTGCACCAGCTGCTCGGCCGGGGTGAGGAACTTGATCTCGCCGCCGAGCTCCTCGAAAACCACCTGCAGCATCTTGACGTGCTGATAAGCGGTGTAGTTCGGGCCATCGGGGTTGTACTCGCCCAGGCAGGGGTTGAAGCACATTGCCGGGTAGTAAGCGTGCGCGTCGTCGGGCACGTGCCACTCGAACGGGAACACCATTCCCAGGGGCGCCAACGTCTCGGCCATCCAGCCGATCATCTCGCCGGACTTCTCGGCCCAGGTGCGGTACAGCGGCGGGTTGATGTCGCCGGACTCAACCTGGCTGGCATAGTTGACGAGCTTCGCCACGTCCTCGTGGTGCTCCGCGCCGGCAAGGTCGGAATTCAGCGCGCCGATGGCCTCGCGTGCGCAGGCCACGCCGTTGCACGACTCCAGCACGATGACCTTCGCGCCGTTCTGCGCGGCGGTGGTGGCGGCGACCATGCCGCCGTTGCCGGCACCCACGACGACGATGTCGGCGTCGAACGTCTCGGAAATCTTCTTCGGGAAAGCGGGCTTGTCGCGCCAGCTCGTCTCCTTGGCCTTCTCGGCGGCCTCGCGTTCGGCCTTCGTCTGTGTCGAGGGCGCGCCGCAACCGGTCAGCGCGCCGGCGGCAGCCAGGGCGCCCACGGCGCCGAAGCCGGTGAGGAAGCCGCGGCGGCTCATTGCGTTATTGCTCATATCCTTCATTCCTTTGCTTTCGCATTCCACTTTAACGTGCTGCTAGGACTGATTGGGCAGCAGCTTGGCCTCCTGGGCGGTCATCCAGCCCTCGGGGATTTCCATGTCGGCGTGGCACTCAGAGCAGATCAGCACGCTGGCACGGTGCGCCTTGTGGCAGTCGGTGCAGGCCTGCTGGCCGTGCTGCCAGGAATGCGGGTTGCGGACGGTGACGGCGGGATTGTCGCTCTCAACCTGCGTAAGCTGGGTCAAATCGGCGCGGGTCATGACGGAACCGTCGGCGTTGACGTGGCAGCCCGAACGCAGGCAGAACTGGTCGCCCGCCACGCCGCGCGCCTCGGTCAACTGGGAGCTTGTGCGCTCGGACAGCTCGCCGGAAGCGTTGTCGGCGGTGGACGTGAGCGTGTAGTTGCCGCTGATCCACTCCATGCCCTCGGTCACCTGCTCGGACAGAACCGGCTGATGGCAGCTTAAGCACGTGGCGTTGGAGCTGTTGGTGCGATGCACGGCGGAAAGCATGCCGGACGCATCGGCGACCGCGTTGCCCCACTTGTCCTCGGAAGCCTGGCCCGGGGTGGCCTCATAGGTTTCCAAATATCCGTCCATGGGGGTGTGGCAGATGGCATTGCAGAAGCTCGGCTGCTCGTGCCACACGAACGCGCCGATGCCGGCAACCACCACGACCGCGGCGATGACGCCGCCGATGATGGCTCCGCGCTTCGGGCCGCGCTTGGGCGCGGGTGCGGATTCCGTCGCCGCGTCGGCCGTCGAAGGCTTCGCTTCGTTTTCCTTCACGTGAGTCTCCTCTCCTTTTCCTGCGCGCACATTTTGCACGCAGCATGCAGAGTAGGGAAAAGCGGGGAAAGATACATCACATGGAGTAGGGTATATTGTATTTGCGCTGGTCAGGGCTATGCTGAAAAAAGGATTAACCTACCTTGGGCACCTCGATTCGCGTGCCATGCCGCGCCCGGATACGAGGCGTGCGGCACGCGAAAATGCTTGCGAAGTTCACGGATTACACCGCGGACGAGACGGAATCGGCCTCTTGCTCATGGACGAGATCGATGAGTTCCTGACGCGAGTGGACGCCCATCTTGGAGTAGATGTTGCGCGTGTGGTAGTTCACCGTCCCGGCGGCGATGCACAGCTCTTCCTGAATGCGCGCCGAAGTGCGTCCCTCGGCCAGCAGGCGCAGCACGTCGCGTTCACGTGCCGAAAGCCCGAAGCGATCGGCGGCGAGCTCGGCTTGATCGACTTCGGCAGAGAGGGCTTCAGCCACAGGGTCGGCATCGAATGCGGTAACCGCAAGCTCAACGTGCGCGCCCTGGGCGGGACCGACGCCCGCATCCCGCGCGGAACCAACGCACACACCCCGGGCCGCACCTGCGCACGCGGCGCAGTTCGGCACAACTCCTTCGGCAGCTGCGTCGGCATCTGAGCCCTCTTCCCCATCCGCAGCCGCGACGTTAAGGACGCGGCTCGTCGTCAAGAACGCGACGATCAACGCCGCCAGCACCAGCTCGCACGCGCAGAACAGCAGAATGCCCGCAGTTTGGGCGACGACCTCGCTTGCGGCCGATGCCAACAGGACTCCGCCCAGATAGGCACCGAGCAGGTCGAAGACGGTAAGCGTCAGGCGCCCGATCATGAACATCCGCGCGGGGCTTTCGTCGATCAGGCGCGCAAGCAGGACCGTTCCGTGCAACAACACCAGTTCGAACGCGATGTTGCCGGCAGGCTGCAAGGCGGAACCGAATCCGCGCATCCCCGATCCAACCAAAGGCAGCAAGGCGACGACGATCACCAAAACCGGCACCACGAACAGCATAAACAAGCCGCTGCGGTCGAAACGCGCTATGAATATGGCGGCGAAGGCGAGCACGAGCGCACCGGAAATGATGTAGAACAGCATGGTGTTGTCGAAGCCGACGGCGGCGATGGCGGGCATCATCGAGGACGAGAACCCCATCAGGGCAACCAGCACCACCTCACCGATAATGGGAAGCTTCGAGCCCTCCCTCGCCAGCGGTTTCGGGAAGACCAGTTCGGCATTCCTACGCTCGCCCTTGCCGTGAGAGGTGCGACCTCCATCTGCTTGCGCCATCGCACGCTGGTAACGACGGGCGAACTGCAGCGTCCATCCGGAGAACACGGGCATGAGGACCACGAGGGCCAGGCAGGCCTCGCGCGGCAGGAAACGAACGCTTGCGCAAATGACGACGATGATGGCGAGCAGCGTCGGCAGATTCTCCACCACGGTACGCGAACTTGCGCCGCCGAACACCGACGCCCAGCGAGCGGCCATCATGGCCGAGCCTACGCCCGTGAGCACGCCGCCGGCGAACATGAGCGGCACGGACGGCTGGAACTGGATCATGCAATAGAGGGCCGTGCCCACCGCCATCGCCGCAGGGGCCCCGATGGCGCAAACCGGCTTTTCGCAGATTCTCATGAAGCGGCGCGTGCGAGCGATGCCGAAAACGAGCATGACCATGAGCGCACCGGCCGAGGTGAGATAGGCCGGATCGCTGACCGCAACCAAATTGCTGCTACGGCTCGACACCACGGCATCCGAATACAGCAGCAAGTACATCCAGGACAAATGAAAGACGAACCCGAGCAGGTCCGGCCGGATGCGCTGCATCGCCGAAAGTGGGTTATATGGTGCACTGGTAGCTTCTGAACAGGCGTTTTGCATGATCCCCCAATATTTCCCCCATACACCCATAAGGTCCTTATGGGTGAAAAACCATCCCCCTTGCAGGGTCAAACCGTACGAACCGAACGTGGTTTGGCTCATGGCTTGCTTTCTATTATAGCCACAGCCCGGCCGAGTCAAGGGAAACAAGGCCGGACGACCCCTCCAGGCCGCAAGCGCGCTTGCGCCCGTCGGGAAGCGCGACGCAAGCGCGCCAGGCCTCCGGAGGGTGGGGCGGCTCCAGACGAGAACCCGCCCCAAATAAGACAAGACGAGGACAAAACAAGGAGGAGGAAGCATGGCACGTTTGAACCTGACGCGCCGTTCGTTCACCAAGCTCGCCGCAGCAACCGCTGCAGCGGCCGGCGTGATCGCGACGACCGAACCGCATGCGCTCGCGAAGCTGCCGGCAGTCGGCGGCAAGGCGCAGGGCGACGTCACGGTCGTCCGCAGCTGCTGCCGCGCATGCGGCAAGAACGAATGCGGCGTCTACGTTACCGTGAAGGACGGCCGCGCCATCAAGATCGAGGGCGACGCCGACACCGCATTCCATTCCATGGGCAACTGCTGCACGAAGTCGCAGTCGTCCCTGCAGGCGGCATACCACCCCGACCGCCTGTATCACCCCATGAAGCGCACGAACCCCAAGACCGACAGCGATCCGGGCTGGCAGCGCATCACCTGGGACGAGGCCTACAGCACCATCGCCGAGAAGTTCTGGGAGCTGAAAAAGAAATACGGCGGAGAAACGTTCTTCTTCATGGGCGGCACGTCGCGCATCTGGACCCAGCATGCCTACGCTTCCTGGCTGCAGCTGGTCGACAGCCCCAACGCCGTTACCGCCTGGCAGATCTGCAAGGGCCCGCGCCACTACGTCGGCGACCTGCAGTCCGAGTTCGCCTATTCCTGGATGGCGACCACCGACCGTCCGCGCGTGTTCGTTCCCTGGGGCACCGCAACCGAGATTTCCAACTACGACGAGTCGTGCCGCGCAACCGTCGACATCGCCACGACGGCTGATACCTATATCAGCATCGACCCGCGCATGACCAACCTCAACCACGAGGCCGACCAGCATCTGTGGCTCACCCCCGGCACCGACGGCGCCATGTCGCTGGCCTGGGCAAACGTCATCATCGAGAACGACCTCTACGACAGCCTGTTCGTCAAGCGCTGGACCGACGCGCCGTTTTTGGTGGTCGAGGGCATGGAGCCTTCCGGCGGCCAGATCGTCGCGCACAAGGTCACGTGGTGCGACATCAAGCCGATGGCCACGCGCCTGCTCAAGGAATGCGACATCAAGGAAGACGGCTCTCCCATGCGCTTCATGGTATGGGACCAGCTGGCCGGCACCGACGACGCGCATCCGCTGCACGACAACGACCCGAGCGGCCACCTCACCTACTTCGACACCGAGACCGGCCTGTGGGAAAACGAGCCCGACGAGGTGTGGAATCAGTTCTACGAAAGCCCGCAGAAGAACCTGCCGAAGCTGACGGTTCCCGGCCGCGTGGCCGCGCCTTCCCCGTTCAACCCGGAAATCGACCCGGCGCTCTACGGAGACTTCGAGGTCACGCTCAAGGACGGCACCAAGCACAAGATGGCGCCCGTATGGCAGCATTGGGACGCCCGCTGCGCCGAATTCCCGCCGTCAAAGGCGGCCGAGATCACCGGTGTGCCCGAGGAGCAGATCCGAAAGGCCGCGCTTACCTACGCCACGCGCATCGACCCTTCCACCGGCTACGGCAACGGCGGCATCCAGTACGGCCTGGCGCCCGAGCATGCCTGCAACGCCATCGACAACAACCGCATCTTCGACATCATCGTGGGCATGACCGGCAACTGGGACACCCCCGCCGGCAACCGCGGCCCGTCGCTGGGTCTGTATCGCGGCGTTGACGACGCGCAGCCGACCATTGCATCGGGCCACGCACCCGAGGATGGCGACCTTTCCTACTTCCCCAACAAGATCCTCGGCCACGAGAAGATGCCGATGCTTTCTTGGTGGCAGCAGTGGGCCGACTGCAACGCCGTGCTCGACGCCATGATCGACGGCGACCCCTACCCGGTGCGCGGCGGTTTGTGCGAGGCGTCCGGCTTCATGAACCAGGCCAACTCCCATAAGTATTGGAAGGGCCTGAACAGCCTGGACTTCTTCGTGGTGCAGGACCTCTGGAAGACCCCGACCGCCGGCGCCGCCGACATCCTGTTGCCGGTCTACCACTGGCTGGAAGTCGACTGCCCGCGTCTGAGCCAGGGTTCCACCGGCGCGCAGGGCGCAACCTGCCGCGCCATCGAGCCGCCGGCCGACTGCAAGTTCGACGTGCAGATCGTCGTGGACGTGTACAAGGCCATGGGCATCCCCTACGCCGACGACCCCGAGGCGTTCGGCCTGCCCGCCGGCGTGGTCTACCCCACGCCTGAGCAGCTGTTCGACCGCACCATCGAGCCGACCGGCATGAAGTGGGAGGAATACCGCGAGGCGTTCCAGGAGCACGGCTGGTGGGACTGCCGCGCCATCAACCCCGAGGTATGGGGCACCTATCGCCGCTACGAGACCGGCATGTGCTCGGCCGAGGGCGTCGTGGGCACCACGCCCGCCGGCAACCCGATGAAGGGTATGTCCACTCCCACGCGCAAGATGGAAATCTGGTCCACCGCGATCGAGACGTTCATGCCCGGCAAGGACATGGAGCTGCCGAACTGGAAGCCCGCGCCGGAAACCGAGCTGGCCAACCCCGACATCGTCAAGGAATGGCCCTATCTCATGACCACCGGTCGCCGCATCCCGGTCTATTTCCACTCCGAGCATCGCCAGCTGCCCTGGTGCCGCGAGCTGTGGCCCGCGCCGCGCGTGGAGATCAACCCCGCCGATGCCGCGAAGATGGGCATCGAGCAGGGCGACTGGGTTTGGATCGAAAGCCCGCGAGCCAAGGTTCGCCAGGTCGCCGACCTGTACTACGGTGTGGCCGAGGGCGTCATCAACTGCGAGCATCAGTGGTGGTTCCCCGAGCTTGACCAGGCGGACAAGGGCTACGGCCTGTCCACCATCAACTGCCTGGTTGAGGGAGAAAATCAAGACCCGCTGTGCGGCTCCTCGAACCTGCGCGCCTACAACGTGAAGGTTTACAAGGCCACACCCGAGAATTCCCCGTTCGGAAACCCCTGCCCGTGCGGCGAGGACGGCACCGAGATCATCCACGATGCTTCCGACCCGCGCCTGAAGGCTTGGGCGCCCGACTACAGCAAGCGAGAGGAGGCGTAACGTATGACTCAGTATGCTATCGCCACCGACGTCAACCGCTGCGTGGGCTGTTTGGCCTGCTCGGTTGCGTGCAAGGTGGTCAACGGCGCCCCTATCGGCGCATTCTGGAACAAGACGCTGCGCGTGGGACCGAACCCCAAGGTCGAGGGCGGCCAGTGGCCCGATGTGGACATGTACTTCCTGACCGTATCCTGCCAGCATTGCGAGCACCCGTCCTGCGTCGAGGTGTGCCCGACCGAGGCCAGCCACAAGCTGCCCGACGGCACCGTGCAGATCGACAAGTCGAAGTGCATCGGCTGCCAGTTCTGCGCCATGGCCTGCCCCTACAACGTGCGCTACCTCAATGAGGAAGAGCGCGTCGTGGAGAAGTGCACCATGTGCGAGCAGCTGATCAGCCAGGGCGGCCTGCCCCAATGCGTCAGCCAGTGCGGCGGCATGGCCCGCTGGTTCGGCGACGCCGAGGGCGACATCCGCGATTTCAAGGGCGCACGAGGCGAAACGCTCGGCAACTTCTGCGAGGACTTCACCGATGCCGACGTGCATCATCTGCCCGACGTGGGCAACGGCCCCGAGGGCATTTTCATCCTGCGCCATATGGACTGGAAGGGAGAGGAGTAGATCATGGAACTGCAATGGCCTCTGATCCTTTTCACCACGCTGACGGCGTGGGCCTGCGGCGTCTTCGGCGGCACCGGCGTGCTGGCGCTCAAGGGCGCGGGGAGGAA
>CAVBAM010000023.1:0-10406 GCA_963593315.1 Candidatus Methanomethylophilaceae archaeon
CCTGATAAGCGTCGGATGGCCACGTCTCCCCCGCCGCCCCCGCAACGGAAACGAACGCCTCGGTTACGGGGAAGTCCTCGGAGAAGGCGTCGTCGGGAACGTACATGAACGCCGCGAGCTGACCCGAGCCGAGCGTGGTGGTCCCGGGGCTGGTGGAGCAGGTGTAGTACGACGACCGCACGAACCCGGAAACCGTATACTCCTTCACGCTGAAGGTATCGTCGACATCTTGCGTTCCCTCAACTACGCGAACCGTGTCCCCGATGGCGACGTCGGTCAGCCATACGGTGTCAATCGAAAGCAAGCATTCATTGCTGGACGCGGGCCACGAGCCGCTCTCAAGAATCAAGCGATTCAGATAGTCGGTATCGTCGGAGGAAACGTGCGTGCCGTCTTCGCAGGTGCTCGCCCGCGCAGCCTCGACGTCTAACGAATGGACGCGCGTGGTGTACTGCTGCCCATCCACGTCGGCGATAATGTCCGCTTCCCGGGCCGGCATAACCCCGGCAACCCCATCCACGGAGCGAATCATGTCGACCTCGTCGTCGGTAAGCCCCAACGTCGAGACAACGCGCAGGTCGCACAACGCCGTGCCGTCGTAATACTCATCCCCCGCAAGGCGCATATCGGGACCCGTCATGCGCAGGCCCGCATAGAAACCGCAACCGAGTGCGGCCATTATCGCGATGGCCAAAAAACGTCCCCAGGACGTACTGATGGAGCGGATGATGTCTTTCGCGAAAGCGCTGCGCATGCCCTACCACTCCACCGTTTCGGCCGAAATAGGGCTTTCGTTGACCGACATGGACGCCACGCGCCCCTCGCGCACATGGATGACTCGGTCGGCGATATCGCAGAACGCGGAATTATGCGTGATGAGCACAACGGTTTTGCCGGTCGAGCGGCACGTGTCCTGCAAAAGGGCGAGAATGGCCTTGCCCGTCTTGTAGTCAAGCGCACCGGTTGGCTCGTCACACAGCAGAAGCTTGGGGTTTTTCGCCAGCGCGCGGGCAATCGCCACGCGCTGCTGTTCGCCACCGGAAAGCTGCGCCGGGAAGTTGTCCAACCGATGGGAAAGCCCCACCTCGGCAAGCACTTCCGCGGCATCAAGCGGATGCGGGCAGATTTGACTGGCGAGCTCGACGTTTTCAAGGGCGGTGAGGTTCTGCACGAGGTTGTAGAACTGGAATACGAAGCCGATGTCCACCCGGCGATACTGCGTCAGCTCCTTCTCGTTGAAGGCGCTGATTTCGCGCCCATCCAAGAAAATGGTTCCCGATGTGCAGGAATCCATGCCGCCAAGCATATTCAGAAGCGTGGTCTTGCCGGCGCCCGAAGGCCCCACCACCACGACGAATTCGCCCTGTTCGCAATGAAACGACATGCCGTCGGCGGCCGCAACCTGAACCTCGCCCATTTTGTACACCTTGCGAACGTCATTGAATTCGACGAATGCCAAGGAAACCACCCCCGACGTATCAACCTGCCCAAAGCACGAAACCGAGCTACTCAATTAAAGGTGATTATAACGAAAGCGCCCCGGATGATTCCGGGGCGCTTTCAAAGGTTAACCCTATTCGTTACCGAGCGGCAACGATTTCGAAGGGTTTAGCCGAACAGCTCGATGGTGTCGCCTTCCTTCAGCGTGACCATAGCCTTCTTCCAGGAGCGGGTAAGGCCCTGGGTGTAGCGGACGCGCTTGGGCTTCGGCTTGACGTTGAGGGTGTTCACCTTCACGACCGTCACGTCGAAGATGGCCTCGATGGCCTGGCGAATCTCAACCTTGTTGGAGTCCTTGGCCACCTCGAAGGTGTACACGTTCTTCTCCATCTGGTCGTAGCTGTGCTCCGTCACGATAGGACGGATGATGACCTCGCGGGGATCCTTCATTATGCGAGCACCTCCTCGATGCGCTTGAGGGCCTCGGACGTGAACACCAGCTGCTTGTTGTCGAGCAGCTCGTAGGTGTTCGCCTCGGCGACCGGAAGAACGTTGACCTTCTTGATGTTGCGGAAGGACAGGAACGTGTTCACGTCGTCGTTGCCGATGACGATGGTGGTGCGCTGGTTCTCGAAACCCATGGCGGCCAGGAACGCGACGGCGTCCTTGGTGCGGGGCTTCTCGAAGTTGAACGCGTCGACCACGGTGAACTGGCCGTCAGCCAGCTTGGCGGACAGGACGGAACGCATGGCCAGCTTGACTTCCTTGTTGTTCACGCGGAAGGCGTAGCTGCGCGGATGCGGGCCGAACACGACGCCGCCGCCGGTCCACTGAGGGGAGCGGATGGAGCCCTGGCGGGCACGGCCGGTGCCCTTCTGGCGCCAAGGCTTCTTGCCGCCGCCGCGGACCTTGCCGCGGGTGAGCGTGTTGCTGGTGCCGGCACGCCAAGACGCACGCTGAGCGCGCACAACCTGGTGCATGACGGGCACGTTCGGCTCGATGCCGAACACGGAAGCGGTCAGCTCGGCGTCGCCGGCCTTCTTCCCGCTTGCGTCCTTGATCTCGATAGTCGTCATGGTAGTTGAAACTCCTTATAGTATGTCCAGGTTAGGCCATGCGAACGCGCACGATGCCGTTCTTGGCACCGGGGACGGCGCCCTTGACGATGATCAGGTTCTGGTCCTCGTCGACGCGCATGACGGTCAGGTTCTTCACGGTAACCGTGTCGCAACCCATGTGACCCGGCAGGCGCAGGCCCTTCAGCACGCGGGACGGCGTGGCGCACATGCCCACCGAACCCGGAGCGCGATGGAAGTGGGCACCATGGCCGCCAGGACCGCCGGCGAAGCCGTAGCGCTTCATGACGCCAGCGAAGCCCTTACCCTTGGAGGTGCCGGTCACGTCGACGGACTTGACCTCGGCGAAAGCCGCCACGGTCTGCTCGTCGCCGACCTTGTACTCGGAGGCGTCCTCGACGCGGACCTCGCGCAGGTAACGGGTCGCGGAAGTGCCCTGCTTGGCGAAGTGACCCGCCATCGGCTTGTTCACGCGACGTTCCTTGATGTAGCCGAAGCCCATCTGCACGGCCTCGTAGCCGTCGGTGGCCTTGGTCTTGACCTGGCACACCTTGTTCGGCTCAGCCTGGATCACGGTCACCGGGACGAGCTTGTCGTCTTCGGTGAAGATCTGGGTCATGCCGATTTTCTTACCGTAGATAGCGTTAATCATGCTACTTGACACCCCTTACAGCTTGATCTCGATGTCGACGCCGGCGGGGAGATCGAGACGCATCAGGGAATCCACCGTGTTCGGGGTGGGTTCGAGGATGTCGATCAGGCGCTTGTGGGTGCGCATCTCGAACTGCTCGCGCGAGTCCTTGTCCACATGGGGGCCCTTGACGACGGTGAACAGGTTGCGCTCCGTCGGCAGCGGGATGGGACCGGAAACCTTGGCACCCGTCTTCTGGGCGGTGTCGACGATGAGTTTCGTGGACTGGTCCACGATCTCATGATCGTATCCCTTGAGGCGGATGCGAATCTTCTGATTAGCCACTTTCATTTCCTCCGTTAGCTATCGGACTGACAGCGCGATTACGCGTTGCCGCCGGCCTTGCTGATAATCTCTTCCGAAACGCTCTTCGGAACGGGCTGGTACGAGTCGAACTGCATGGTGTAGGTAGCGCGACCCTGCGTACCGCTGCGCAGATCGGTTGCGTAGCCGAACATCATGCCCAGCGGAACCTTCGCGGAGATGGCGACGGCACCGTTGCGCGTCTCCTGGCCCTGGATCATGCCGCGGCGGGACGGGATGTCGCCCATGACGAAGCCCGTGTACTCCTCGGGGGTTTCCACCTCGACGGCCATGACAGGCTCGAGGATGACCGGGTCGGACTTGCGCAGCGCGTCCTTGATGGCCATGGAACCGGCAACCTTGAAGGCAGCCTCGGAGGAGTCGACGTCGTGGTAGGAGCCGTCGATCAGCTCGACGCGCACATCCTCGACCGGGTAGCCGGCCAGAACGCCCGTGTTGAGCGCTTCCTGGATGCCCTTGTCGATGGACGGGATGTACTCCTTCGGCACAACGCCGCCGACGATCTTGTTCTCGAACTCGTAGCCCTTGCCAGCCTCCTGCGGGTACATGTTGATGACCGCATGGCCGTACTGGCCGCGACCGCCGGACTGACGGACGAACTTGCCCTCGGCGCTCATGACCTCGTGGCCCGGACGCTCGCGGTAAGCAACCTGCGGCTTGCCGACGTTGGCCTCGACCTTGAATTCGCGCATAAGGCGGTCGACGATGATCTCCAGGTGCAGCTCACCCATGCCGGCGATGATGGTCTGGCCGGTCTCGTGGTTGGTGGACACGCGGAACGTCGGGTCCTCCTCGGCGAGCTTCTGCAGGGCGATTTCCATCTTGGTCTGGTCGGCCTTGGTCTTCGGCTCGACGGCGATGTCGATAACCGGGTCGGCGAATTCCATGGACTCCAGGATGATGGGGGCGTTCTCGTCGCACAGGGTGTCACCGGTGGTGGTGTTCTTCAGGCCCACGACGGCGACGATGTCGCCAGCGGAGCACTTGTCGATGTCCACGCGCTGGTTGGAGTGCATCTGCAGCAGGCGGCCGATACGCTCCTTCTTGTCCTTCGTGGCGTTAACCACGTAGGAACCGGCGTCGAGGGAACCGGAGTACACGCGCAGGTAGGTGAGCTTGCCCACGAACGGGTCGGTCATGATCTTGAACGCCAGTGCGCTGAAGGGGGCCTTCGGGTCGGACGGACGGCAGTCCTCCTCGCCGGAGCCGGGGATGGTGCCCTTGATGGCGGGAACGTCGGGAGGTGCCGGCAGGTAGTCGACAACCGCGTCGAGCAGTTCCTGAACGCCCTTGTTCTTGTAGGCGGAGCCCACGAACACAGGGTTGATCTTGCACTCGATGACGCCCTTGCGCAGAGCGGCCTTGAGCTCTTCGACGGAAACTTCCTCTTCCATGAGGACCTTCTCCATGAGCTCGTCGTCGCAGTCAGCGGCAGCCTCGAGCAGCTCCTGATGAGCGATCTCGGCGGCATCGGCGAACTCGGCCGGGATGGCGTCCATCGGCTCGGGGTAGGTCATGCCCTTGTCGTCGGCCTTGAAGTCCCATGCGGTCATGGTGACCAGGTCGATGACGCCCCAGAAGTTGTCCTCGGCGCCCATCGGCAGCTGAGCTGCGACGGCGTTGGCCTTCAGACGATCCTTCATGGTCTGGATGGCATGCTCGAAGTCGGCGCCGACGCGGTCGAACTTGTTGATGAAGGCGATGCGCGGCACGCCGTAACGCTCGGCCTGACGCCAAACGGTCTCGGACTGCGGCTGCACGCCGGCAACGGCGTCGAACACGGCTACGGTGCCGTCGAGAACGCGCAGGGAGCGCTCAACCTCGGCGGTGAAGTCCACGTGGCCGGGGGTGTCGATGATCTGGAAGCGGTATTCCTGACCGTCCTTCTTCCAGAAGCACGTGGTGGCGGCGGCGGTGATGGTCACGCCGCGCTCCTGCTCCTGAACCATCCAGTCCATGGTGGCGGCGCCGTCGTGAACCTCGCCGATCTTGTGGGTCTTGCCCGTGTAGTACAGGATGCGCTCGGTCGTGGTGGTCTTGCCGGCATCGATGTGGGCCATGATGCCGAAGTTACGGGTGAGCGACAGGTCGTTAGTCTTAGCCATTATCCGTCACGACCTAGAAGCGGTAGTGCGAGAACGCACGGTTGGACTCGGCCATCTTGTACAGGTCCTCACGCTTCTTCACGGAAGCGCCGGTGTTGTTGGCGGCGTCCATGATCTCGTTGGCGAGGCGCTGCTTCATGGTGTGCTCCTTGCGCTTGCGGGAGAAGTCCACGATCCAGCGGATAGCGAGCGTGGTGGCGCGGCGGGAGTTAACCTCCATGGGCACCTGATAGGTGGCGCCGCCGACACGCTTGGGCTTGACCTCGAGCGTGGGGCGGACGTTGTCCATGGCCTTCTTGAAGACGGTCAGGGCATCCTCGCCCGTCTTCTCGGCGACCAGCTCGAAAGCACCGTAGACGATGCCCTCGGCGGTGGACTTCTTGCCGTGCAGCATGATCTTGTTGATCAGCTGCGTGACAAGGCGGTTGTTGTAAACGGCGTCCGGCTGGGTTTCGCGGCGGACGGCTGCTGCACGACGCGGCATGTAAAACTCCTTCTTATTCCTGCGCGCTTCCGAGAAGGCCTTCCTTCCCATTAGGCTCAGGCATTACCGGCCCTTCCGGTCATGCCTTTCGCGAGCCCGCGCGACTTAGCGGTGAACTTATTTCGGGCGCTTGGCGCCGTAGCGGCTGCGAGCCTGCTTGCGCTTGTCGACCGCAGCGCAGTCGAGAGCGGCGCGGATGACCTTGTAACGGACACCAGGAAGGTCCTTAACACGGCCGCCGCGGATGAGCACCATGGAGTGCTCCTGCAGGTTGTGGCCCTCGCCCGGGATGTAGGCGGTAACTTCCATGCCGTTGACCAGGCGCACACGGCAAACCTTACGAAGAGCCGAGTTCGGCTTCTTCGGGGTGGTCGTGTACACGCGGGTGCAAACGCCGCGCTTCTGCGGGTTGCCCTTCAGCGCCGGAGTCTTCGACTTCGCGGCAGCCGTCTTGCGGCCCTTGCGGACCAGCTGGTTGATAGTAGGCAAAACATTCTCCTTCTGTACTTTGCCTTGGCGGGGGTCCTTCCCCCGTACTTGCTGTTGTTTTCAGGTGCGTTCAGCTGATACGCACACGAAAACACGGCACCTCGTCCGAGGCGCGAGTTGGTACTTTACCAGCGGCATAGGGGTGTGTCAAACGCCACGCCACCGGGTGTGTCTATAGCTATTCTAGCGCAAATGCCCAGTTGAAACAAGGTTTCTGCCCTTCTTGCACCATAGGCTGCACACAATTTTGAAAAAACTTCTTGCATTCTTGCGGTGTTAGGGCGTGGTAGCCCGAGAGTGGCCGAGGCCCCGAGCGCTCGGCGAGCTATCGGGGCCTCGGATATCGTTTTCAACGGCACTTTTCGGCACAAGCCTACAGGCGGGCACCCTTGATGAGCTCCTCGACCAGACGACAGGTGCCCTCAAGATCGGCAATGCTGATGAATTCTTCCGTGGAGTGGAAATTCGCCATGCCGGTGGAAAGCGTGATGGCGCGCACCCCGCGCGAGGCATGGATGTTCGCGTCCGCCCCGCCACCGGAATAATGCAGCCGCGGAGTGAGACCGGCCGCCTTTGCGGCCGCCGCGACGCCCTGCACGAGCGCATCGCCTTCGGAGTAGACGACGGCGGGGTAATCCACACGCCATGCGACATCGACGCTTCCCCCCGCTCGAGCCGCCGCCGCGGTGAGCGCGCTTGTGATGGCCTCGCGCTCGGCATCGGCGCTTTCGGTCGACAGCGAGCGGCATTCGCCGGAAAGCACGCACGTATCGGGGACCACGTTGGTTGCCCCTCCCCCGCTGATAATGCCCACGTTGGCAGTCGTTCGTTCGTCAAGGCGTCCGAGCGGCATGTGAGCGACGGCGTCCGCCGCCATGAGGATTGCCGAAACCCCGCGCTCGGGCTCGACCCCCGCATGCGCCGCGGTGCCGTGGAAGGTGGCTTCGAAGGTGTAGTGGCAGGGCGCCCCCTGGATAATGGTGCCGGCCGGGCCATCGGCGTCGAGCACGTAGCAGGGAGCGCCGGCGGGCAGGCGGGCGGCATCGAAGGCGCCCGCACCAAGCAGATGCAGCTCCTCGCAGGTAGTGAGCAGCACCCAGATTTCAGGAAGGGGCTCGCCCTGCTCTATGAGGCTGCGAATTGCCTCGATGACCGGCGCGATGCCCGACTTGTCATCGGCGGAGAGAATGGTGTCGCCCGCACTGTAGATGACGCCGTCGCGGACCACAGGCTTAATGCCCGCGCACGGTTCGACCGTGTCCATATGGGCGGAAAGGACGAGCGCCCCGGCCGCCTCGCCTTTGCGCACGGCGATGAGGTTACCCGTATCGGAGCCGGTCTCAGGCGCCGATACGTCATATTCGACGCTGAAACCGAGGTCGGTCAGCTCGGCCTCGCAACGGGCAGCCATGGCGGCCTCATGGCGCGAGGGGCTTTCGATGCGCACCAGTTCGCAGAACAGGTTCAGCAGGCGGTCGGCATTCATGCAGGATCCTTCGTTAACGGGCGCGATCCAGATCGCGCTGACGATCGATGGCGCGGTTGCGGAAGTAGACGGCCCAGTTCGCGCCGATGCACACGACGTTGATGAAGTACACGGCCAAAACCCAGTTGATGGTGCCGGAAGCGAACTTCGCCGCTATGCCGGCTACGTAGCCGAGGCTGATGAGCGCGATGAATTGCCAGCTGGTGCCCGCGGCCGTGCGAGCCTTGAAGTTCTTATATGCGTTCATCGGCCATGAAAGTCCGAAGCAGATAAGCATAATCGCTTCGAGAGCTTCCGCCATGAGAGGTCATCTCCTTCGCACCGAGCGTTAGTGAGCCAAAATGGGAGCAGCTACCTGCTTCTTGCGGGACAGCACGCCGGGCATCCAGGCCGACTTGCCGTTGAGGTCGACGCCGAACACGTCGGAGACGAAGGCCGTGTCGCCCTCGCAGATGAACTGGCTGCCCTCAGCCAGGATGTCCGTGGCGAAGAACAGCACGAACTGGTAGCCCTTCTCGGCAACGAGCGCCTTGATGGCCTCGCGAATTTCGGCCTCGCGCCCAAGCACGGCCTCAAGGTCGACCGTCTCGAACTGGCCGATGTAGACCTTGTTGCCATTGGAAAGTTCGAATTCCTTGGCGTCGGCGTTGACCAGCTTGTCGACGGGAAGCTCGGCGGGGTTGGAACGGCACTTGAAGATGTCCATGCCAAACTTCACCGGATCGACGCCGAGGGCCGAGGCCGTGCGCGCGATGATGTCGCGATCGAAGTCGGTGGTGGTGGGCGACTTCATGATGACGGTGTCGGTGAGCATGGCGCCAAGCAACAGCGCGGCGACGCCCTTGGGCATCTCGACGCCCTCGATCTCGAACTCGCGCGCGACGATGGCCGCGGTGGAGCCGACCGGCTTGGCGTTGAAGCGCAAAGGCTGCGCGGTCACGAGGCCGCCCAGGCGATGATGGTCGACGATTTCGACGATTTCAGCCGCATCGAGGCCGTCGGCGGACTGCAGAAGCTCGTTGTGGTCGACGAGGATGACCTGCTGGCCCTCGGCAACCGAGTCGATCAGGCGCGGGGCCTCGATGCCGTGCTCGGAAAGCACCCACTCGGTCTCGGGCGGCAGGGCCCCGAGGCGGCATGCCTCGCAAACGGCTTCCTCGCCGGCGCGGCGCGCCAGCTCGTTCTTCAGGTACGCGTAGCCAATCGCTGCGCTGATGGCATCGTTGTCGGGGTTCTTGTGACCGAACACCAGGATGGGTGCCGCCATGTGATCGCTCCTTCTTGCCGGGATGCGCCCGGCGCTTCTTCCCTAATTATATTTCACGTCTTGCGCCGCAACGGGCGTTGCGGCCGACATAGGAGTATAACGCGCGTTGGCAGGGTGCAGGCGAAATGCCAGGGAACAGCCACGAATGGCGGACTTGCGGCTAGGCGGGAGGGGCGGACGCGGCAGGCGGGCGGCAATCCGCAAGCGCACGGAGGCGGCAGGCGATGCGCGCCGGCCGCAAAGAAACGTACGCCGGCCGCAATATGAACGAAACGTTTCCGATACGTGTCCGCTCGCCTTTTGCATCCTGCGCGCGGCGGCTTTTACGTTAGGATGATTCGCTGCCAGATGCACCGAGGTGCACCGCAGGCGCACGAGAGAGCCGAGACGAACCGCAGGAGGACGCGCATGGAAACGCTGGGGCTGACCGACATCATCGGACCCGTGATGGTCGGGCCGTCGAGCTCGCATACGGCAGGAGCCCTGCGCATCGCCTTCATGGCGCGCAAACTGGCCGGCGAAATGCCCCGCCACGTGGAATTTCACCTGCTGGGAAGCTTCGCCCACACGCTCACCGGGCACGGCACCGACAAGGCCATCGTCGCCGGCATGCTCGGCTTCGCGCCCGACGACCTGCGCATTCGCAACTCCTTCGCGCATGCGCGCGAGGCGGGGCTTTCCTTCGAATTCTTCTGCGAGGCGGAACGCGACGACTACGAGCACCCCAACACCATCGACATGGTCATCGACGCGGCGGACGGCTCGCGCATGCACGTGCGCGGCGAAAGCGTTGGCGGCGGCGCGGCCGTCATCCGCAAGATCGACGGCGTAGACGTCTATATCACCGGGGAGAACCACTCGATCGTCGTGCAACAGCATGACGAGCCGGGCGTGCTCGCACACATCGCCACGTGCCTAAGCGAGCACGGCGTGAACATCGCGACCGCCCGCATGTACCGCGAGCAGCGCGGGGACGCGGCCTGGACCGTGCTCGAGACCGACCAGCACATCGCCGATGACGTTCGCGAATCGATTCTTGGCGGC
>CAVBAM010000024.1:0-10329 GCA_963593315.1 Candidatus Methanomethylophilaceae archaeon
CCAGATAGGCGCCTGTTTGTCTGTTCCAGAGGTGCGCATATTCCCCGTCCGCGGCCACCAGTTCGGCATGCGTGCCGTCCTCGACGATCTTGCCATGGTCGAGCACCACGACGCGGTCGAGACTCGCCACGGTGGAAAGCCGATGCGCCACCACGATGCAGGTCCTGCCCTCCATCAACGTGGAAAGCGCCTGCTGCACGAGCGCCTCGCTTTCCGAATCAAGTGCGCTTGTGGCCTCGTCGAGCACTAACACTGGGCAGTCCGCCAAAAGCGCGCGGGCAATGGCGATGCGCTGACGCTGACCGCCGGAAAGCTTCACGCCGCGTTCGCCGGTGACGGTATCGAAGCCCTGCGGCAGGTGCTCGATGAACTCGAGCGCGTTGGCCTGCCGCGCCGCTTCGCGAATCTGCTCCATCGAAGCATCGGGGCGACCGTAGGCGATGTTCTCCGCGATAGAGCGATGAAACAGCAGCGCTTCCTGCGGCACATAGGCGATGGAGCGCCGCAAGCTTTGCTGCGTGCAGGCGGAAATGTCCTGCCCGTCGATAAGGATGCGCCCGTCCTGAATGTCGGAAAGGCGCAGCAACAACTTCGTGAGCGTGGTTTTCCCCGCACCGGACAGGCCCACCAAGCCCACGCGCTGCCCCGCGGGAATATGCAGGTCGAAGCCGTTGAACACCTCGGTGCGGGCGTTACCATCGGCATACCAGAAACCAATGCCCTGGAAATCAATCTCGCCGCGCGAGACGACCATATCGGGCGCACCGGGAAGGTCATCGACCAAGCGCGGTTCGTCGAGGGTCGCCGTCATGCCGCTCGCGTCGCCGAAAGCGCGGTTGAAACGTTGCAGGCCGTTGTTGATGAAGTTGAACTGGTTCGTCACGGTGTATGTGTAGGTAAACATCATGACCAAAGTTCCCGGCGTAATACCGTACCAGGCGTTGCCACCGGCGATGAACACCGACACCACCGACATGATGACCACGGTGATGCAGGCGGTGACGATCCCGCGTGCGAGCGACGACCACATGCGCTTCGAATCGCGCGCGACCACTTCCCTATTCGCCCGATCGAACAGCTCCCGCTCGTAGTTCTCACGCCCCGAGGTTTTCACTGCCAGAATGTTCGCCACCGAGTCGGAAAGCTCGCCCGAAAGCTGGTTCTGCGCGCTCGCTGCCTTCTCGTTGAGGCTCAAGATGCGCTTGTACATGATGTAGGACACGCAGGCGTAGATGGCGAGCAGCGCCATGAGGATGGCGACGTACACCGGCACACGCGGCGCCAGAATGGCGCACGTGAACACCACCGAGCATATGACCGGCAAAAACGGGAAGGTCACGGTTTCGAGCAGCAGGTCGTAGGCGGCCATGAACTTCGTTGTCTGGCTCACGAGCGTGCCGCCGAAACGGTTGGAATGGAACGACATCGACTGGTTGCACAGCGCGTCGAAGCTCATGGTGGCCAGGTCATAGGAGGCGGCGATCTCGAGTTTGTACATGGTGTAGTCCTGCAGCTTGCTTGCCGCCTGCCCCAGCACATTGATGGCAATAAGCGCCGCGATGTAGGGCCCATAGGTTGAAAACACCTCGTCGGGACCGACCTGCGTGGTGCCGACCGCATCGACGATCAAGCTCATCACGTAGGGGTTGCCATAGGACAACAGCGCCACGAACAGAAACGTCGAGACGAGCAACGCGACGAAGTAGCCGAGATGATTGCGCGTCACCAGCCAGTAATAATGCAGCGTGCGCCGCGTGAGCGATGCGGTGATCGTCCGTCCCATTCCCTCGTCCCCCTCGTGCGAATTAGCGGTTCTCGATGCTGCCGATGTTCTTCAGCTCTATCTTAATTAGTCCGTTCGGCGTGCTGGAAAACTCGATGAGCTCGGTGTTGCGGCTGTACTCGGCGGGGAACGTGACCACGATGCCCGTGTCGGTGACGATCTTGTGGTTACGCCCGGCGCGCGAGGCCACGGTGCGCTCGACGCGCACGCCTTCGCCAAGCTGCTCGGCTGCGGCGGCCTCCTCGAAGCGGCGGCGCGGTCCTTCGTCTTCGAACACATCGTCGACGAACTCGTCGAAAGGCACTTCATCGTCATCGGAAGCGTTGGCCGCCATGTAGGCCTTCGCGCGCCCGATAGCCTCGGTCGAATTCACTCCGAACTCCTCGGCAACATCACAGACAAGCTCGATGGTCGCGTCGAACAGTTCCTTGCTGGAAAGGTCATTCGTGCAGGACAGCAAGCCTTCCGGCAGCACCCAACGCGGCTCGCCGGCCACGGTGCGTTCCTTGTCCAGGAAGCGGATGGCGCGCGAGCGCACATCGATGAACGCGTAGGAAGAGAGCTTCTGCGAGGGGTTCGGCAGGATGGCGTGGTGGCGCTCGATGGAGTTCACCGTCCCGCCGGCGTCGCCACGTGCGACCTCATGCATGAAAGCGGGCTTGCTTTCCAGCAGCAAAATGGCGAAGTACCTGGTTGAGCGGGCGGCGTAGGCGGCCGCATCCTCGGCCGTCGGCGCGGGCGCAGCTACTTCCTGCGAACCCTCGCCGTCAGCTTCATCGTCGCTGTTGTCCTCTTCGCGAACCTGTGCAGGCGGCTCGTCTTCGAAATCCACCACCAGCACGTCGCAGGAGGTCGGCTTCTCCATACGAGAGAACTCCGCCGACAGAAAATCCGCTATTTGCGCGGACAGATCCATGAAGGCGACATCGCCGCACAGGTAGGCATCGAGTTCGCCGGCAAAGGGACTGTCGGGGAAAAACTCGCCGCGCCGATTGGACATGCCGCCGAGCGCATGCTTGCACATACGCGCAACGTAGGACTTCACATTCTTGTTTTCCAGGTCAAGCTCTTCCTGGGAAATCACGGTTACGCACGACTCGAAATCGAGCACGTGCAATACGGCATGGTTGATGCTGAACATCGAGACCCTTTCAAATTCAAAGACCGGTGACGGGAGAAGGCGACGCGCTGTAAGCTGCTGCCGCCGACCGCTAACCTAGTCGGAGTCGGGAAAGCCCCACATACGCACCTCGGGCTCGAGATGCACGCCGAAGGAGTCGAAGACACGCCGCTGCACCTCGGCGATGAGCGCCCGCACGTCGGCGGCGGTCGCGCCACCCGCATTCACAACGAAGCCGGTATGCTTCTCGGAGACTTGCGCGCCCCCAACGCGGAAACCGCGCAGGCCGGCATCCTGGATGAGCTTGCCGGCGAAATACCCGCGCGGACGCTTGAACGTGCTGCCGGCGCTGGGCATCTCGAGCGGCTGCTTCTCCTCGCGACGGGCTTGCAAGTCATCCATGCGCGCTTGGATAGCGCGCGCGTCATCGGGACGCAGCACTAGCTCGGCCTCGAGCACAACGTAACCGCGATCGGACATCATGGAGTGGCGATATCCCCAGCAAGCCTCCCAAGCGGTGACGTCGACAACATCGCCCGCAGGCGTCAAGCAGGTCAGTCGCGCGCACACGTCCCGGAACTCGCCGCCATAGGCGCCGGCATTCATGATGGCCGCGCCGCCGATGGTGCCAGGAATGCCGCTGGCGAACTCGTAGCCCGCCAGGCCGGCTTCGCGCGCCGCGCGCGCCACATCGGCGTTCGAGGCGCCGGCTTCGACGCGCACGCGGGAACCCTCGACGAGAACCCCGGATAGGTTTTCAGCAAGGCGGATAACCACGCCGGCAACACCTTCATCGGAAATGAGCAGGTCGCTGCCCAAGCCCAAAACACGCCAAGGAGCCGCATGCTCGGCGCAGATGCGCACCGCTTGGGCAACTTCATGAGAACATGAAGGCTCGACCAGCACCGCTGCCGCCCCCCCGATGCGAAACGTCGTGAGGTCCCGAAGCGGCGCGGATACCTTCACCGCGCCAGGGTGCAACGCGGCCTCAAGCGCCGCCGCGACCGTCGTGAAATCAACCACGCACTACTCCTTACGTTCCAAAAGCGATTTCGCCTCGGCTTCCCCGAGATCGATAAGTTCCTGGCGGGTATGCACCCCGCATTTCGCATAAATACGGCGAAGATGCGTATCGACCGTGCTCTTCGCAATAAACAGCTCCGTGGCGATGCGCTCGGCCGTGCGCCCCCGAAGCGCCATGGGCAGAATCTCCGACTCGCGTTTGGACAGCTTGCAGCGCTCGGCGATTGCGCGGCACGCGTCCCCGAAGCGGTCCGCCTGGCGCACAATGTGCGAGAGGGCCACGAAATCGGCCTCAGTGAACAGGAAGAGATACACGAACAGCGTGACGAGGCCTGCCGAGGAGGCAACGCCAAAGGGCATATCGCCCCCCGGGGAAGCGAGCTGCAGCACATTGCCGAGCGCAAGGCCCGCCGCTTCGCCAAAATACAGCGCCGCAAACCCGCGTGAGAACGAAAGCGCGCCGTCGGCGCCCGAGATTTTCGCCATCAGCACGAACAGCGAGATGAGTACCGTGCTGAGACCGAGATAGCCCGCAAGCACGATAGCGTCGCCGGGCACCCCGAACGGCTCGAGGACGGGAACGAAGAGATACCCCGACAACATGACGAGCATCGCCATGCGATAGACCGACACCAAAAGCCCGCTGACGTTTTCATCGCCCTCGCGCGCAGGCCCTCCCAGGCCGATCACCTGCAACGATCCGACGCAAAACAGGGCAAGGAGCAGCAACGACGCAGGAAACGTCGGGGTGGCCACCATGCCCGGATCGGAGGCGTACGTCTCCATCAAGCCCCCGGACACGCCGAACAGCACGGCGCCCGAAACGACCTTCCGGGAAAGGCGCATCGTTTCGGCGCGTTCGTCCTTAGAGGCGAGCAAGCGCTCGGACAGCGGGGCCTCGGCCGCAGCCGGCGCAGCAGGGCGGCCCTCACCCTGAACCTTGGCGCAAAAAGGCTGCGTGCGCGAAAGCAGCAAAGCCGCAACGAAGGGAAGCAAGTTCACCAGGTAAAGGGCTTGCGGGACGATATCGGAAACGGCCGACAGCACAAAGGCGAAAACCGCCGCCAAGGCGGTCGAAAGCAACACGCCCCGAACGCTTTGCGCATGCGGGATGGCAACGAACGCGCGACCCCATGCGCCAAGCATGCACCCGAAAGGCGCACCGACGACCAGGCCTTCGATAGCGAGGCCCAAAACGCCCGTATCGAGCGGTAGAGAAACCGAGGCGCCGAGAGCCATCAGGAAAGCGTAGCACCACAAAAGGTTGCGCGTAAGGATCGCGTCGCGAACCTGCGGCGTCACGCGACGCAGCACCGCAAGCACGCAGGCCATGGAAATGAGCGCGAAGAACACATCGATGCGCTCGAAAGCCCAAGGACCGAGGGAGGCCGACCTGTTCCAGCCCATATAGAAGAGCGAGAACAAAAAAGCCTGGTTGCAGGCGAATCCGATCAGCGTGCGCAGCACCTCGCGCCCCGTCGGCGCAAGGGCGCCTGCGCGCGTTGCCGTTTTCGTTGTCCCCTTCACTGTAGTCATAGGGCTTTAGTTTAACAGCACAGCTTCGCCCGCACGCACGCTATGCCCGCATGACCATAAAAGAAGGCGCCCCGCAGGGCGCCTTCAACATGCAAGCGATGTGCACAAGCCGGATTGTTACTCGGCAGCCGGCTTCTTCGCGGCAACCTTGACCTTCTTCTTCGGGGCGGCTTCCTCGATAACCTCCTCGACGACGTCTTCCTCGTCTTCTTCGATATCGACCTTGCCCTCGTCGCTCGACATGCCCTCGCGCAAGCTCTTCACCGACTTGCCGATGGCGCTGCCGAGCTTGGGAAGATTCTTCGGCCCGAAGATCAAAAGCACGACAACCAAGATGATGAGAAGCTCAGGTACGCCCATGCCGAGAAATTTCATTGTTCCTCCTTGTTTCAAGCCGCCAGCGTCAATCGCGCAACGGCCCTGTTCCTTTGCGTCGCCTCGTCCGCAACGCCTCTTGTCAACGAAGGTGATTCTGCACGAACTTTCGCGTCCAGCCTATCATGCAAAAGGCGGAATTCGTACGTATCGACGAATTCCGCCTTGTCGTGCAAAGTAAGTATGTTGCGCGTTATGCCTGCTCAGATTCCTGTTCGGACTGCTTGACCAATTGGCGGTAGGCAATCAGGTCCAAACGGGCCATCACCACGTCCTCAACCTCGAAGCAAAACGGATACAGCGAAGCTGCCGGCGTATCTTCCTCATAGGACGTGCGCACATATCCGCCACACTCGTCGCAGGTTGCAATACGGTGATCGTCATCGCCCTCGACGTTGAAGAAATGCAGGTGCCCCTGATTCTGCGTGCCGCAGCGGGCGCAGCGCACGCGCTCGAAGTCCCACACGCAGCCGCACTGGGCGCACCACAGCGTACGGCTGCGACCCTTGGTTTTGCCGCCCGAGCCGACACGCGCCACCGCTGCAGGGCTTCCGCAAACCGGGCAGCCGATGGTGTAGGGCTGGTCGGCCTTCTCGTCGCGGCGACGATTCTGAATAGCGTCGGCCGTGGGGTTGAGCAACGCCCGCAGCGCCAGCGACATCGCCGAGGCACCCATGCGCGCGGCCGCTTCGGAAAGCCCATCGTCGACAAGCAGCGCTTCTACGGTCTCGACGTAGCCGACCGGATTGCTACCGGCAAGGGCAATGTCGCTTGCGGCCACGATCCGATCCCAGCGCACGCGGGACAGCGCATCGCGCGAACCCTCGTCGAATTGGTCGAACACCGCCATCGCAGCCGCAATGCGGGCCACGGTGTCGACAAGCGCATCCTCGGGAATGATCGCCGGGCAACTGCTCAGCACCGGTCGAGACGCTTCCGAGCAGGCCTTAAGCTCATCGGTGCTCGGCATGGAAAAGGTCACGGCATCGGCGTAATCCGCCGCGCATTCGCTTTGCACCGCCCACAGGGAGCGGAAGAAGAGCAGGCGTTCGAATTCGGAATCCGAAAGCTTGCCGCGATAGGCCTCGATAGCGAAATCAGCCTGTTTCAGGTCCAGCATGTAGTTCCTCGTTTCTCGTCAAAGCCGTCCTCGTTGACGGATGTCTGCCACTCAGTTGGCCAACGCTCACCACCAAGCTTGCCGAAGGGGCAAATATAGTATGGTAATGCGCCTTGACCGACTCATGTGCAGCGCTCGCATCCGTCCCCCTATAATAAACGAAAGCCCGGCGCTCCCCCCGAAGCGGAAGGTCTGCGAAGCGCCGAGCTGTCGAATAGATGGGTGGCCGGCAGGTCACCCATCGTCATTTCATGAGATGCGGGCATGCGGCGCGCCAAACGCACCGCCGCCGGGCAGTTCCCGCCCCTTAATGCAAGAGGCGGGAACTTCAAAGGATGCTACTTGCGCACGTCCTTCTCCACCACGTTCTCGCCGGAGGTGATCTCCTCGCGAGCCCAGTGGCCCCAGTGGTACAGGGCATCGGCCTCGGAAACCAGGCCGTCGCCGAACATGAGCTTGTAGGTGCCGCGGTAGGGCTGGAAGATGCCGCCGCCCAGGAAGATATGGGCCAAGCCGAACACGGCGATAAGCAGGAAGCCCAAGTCGTGCAGGAACAGCACCACGCCATAGCCCGTGCCGAAGTCGCACACGGTAGAGCCGAGCACCAAGATGATGCCCGTGACGCCCATGAGCGCGCCGGCGACCCACAGCATGCCGTCAGCGAAGCGCTGACCGGACTTGACCTCGCCCTGGTCGGGCATGTGAATCCAGCGTGCCATGAACAGGTACGGGAAGAACAGCATCATCCACTTCTTGTCATCGCCGTCCCAGGAATGGAACAGGTTCTTGAAGATGTGGCCGACGCCCTTCGGCGCCAAGATGGCACTGATGATCGGCACCGCCACGAAGATCAAGCCGAGCACGCGATGCGACATGCGGATGACGAACACCGTATCGGCGCCGACGGCCTGAGCCAGCTGCGGAATGAACACGAACAGACCGGAGATGCACAGAAGGATGCAGGCGATAACCGTGATGCCGTGCGTCAGGCGCGCCTGCAGGGAGTGGCGCTTGATGAACCTCTCCTTGCCGGAAGCGGCACGCTCCTTCAGAAACTCG
This sequence comes from Candidatus Methanomethylophilaceae archaeon, assembly GCA_963593315.1. Lineage (GTDB taxonomy): Bacteria > Actinomycetota > Coriobacteriia > Coriobacteriales > Eggerthellaceae > Senegalimassilia. The sequence continues at coordinate 8,017 of CAVBAM010000024.1, forward strand.
TCGTCTTTAGCACGAGCTTCGGCGGAAACCGTAACGGTATGGCTACTCATGCTTGCCTCCCTTCCCGATAGGAAGATTCTCCGTGATGTGCTCGACGACGCTCTTGTCGTCCTGCGGGTCGCCATGCTGCACGACGTCGCCCGTGATGACCGAGACGGTGTCCCCGGTCTCGGGGTTGTAGGCGAGCTTGTCGCGCTTGTAGCCGACGGCCAGGCCGAACATGGCGGCCAGGCCAACGACGGTAAGGCCCGTGATGGCGCCCGTAACCGGCTTCATGATGCTCGTAAGCGTAGCCGTTGCCGGAACCTGCGGATCGACGACCTGGCCATGAGCCTCGACGCCGTACTTGAGCACCGGATAACGTGCAAGCCGCCCATTTCGTTCTCGCCGTACAGGCAAGCATCGGGATAACCGTTGGCGTGCAGCCACTCGACCTTTTCCTTGCCGAGCGCGATCATCTCGTCGCGGTCGCCGAATTTCAGCGCCTGCGGCTGACAGGTGGACACGCAGGCCGGGGCCATGCCGTGAGAAACGCGGTCGGCGCAGCCGGTGCACTTGTCGATGACGGTCTTGTCGATGACGCCCGAGCTCTCGTAGCGCGGCACGTCGAAGGGACACACGCTGTGGCAGTACTGGCAACCGACGCACTTGTCCTGGTACACCTCGACGAAGCCCGTGTCCTCATTGCGCACGAGCGCCGCACCCGGGCAGATGGAAGCGCACGGGGCATCGGTGCAGTGCTGGCAGGCACGGCGCCCGAAGGCCCACTTCACCGGCTTGATCTTGCTGTCGCCCTCAAGCTCGTTGAAGGTGATGATCAAGCGCGTGGTGCCGTTGATGTCGGCCGGGTTCTGATGCGTGCCCGACCACTTCGTCGCATTGGTCTCCAAGGGGCTGGGCAGGTTGTTCCAGCACTTGCAGGCAACCTGGCAGCCCTTGCAGGCGGTGCACTTGGAGGAATCGAAGTAAATCGCTTTTTCAGCCATGATCTATCCTCCCTTACAGCTTCTCGATATTGACGAGGAACGCCTTGTATTCCGGCGTGAAGGAGTTCGGGTCGCCGACGTTAGGCGTCAAGTCGTTGACGACGTCGCCGGTGCCGAACAGGTCAGCCCAACCGAAGTGGTGCGTGAGGCCCACCAGGTGCTGCTTCTTGCCATGCACCGTCAGCGGATGCATACGCTTGGTGACGAGCGCCGGGACGACGACGGAACCGCGGTTGTTGTACACGCGCACCTCTTCGCCGTTCTTGATGCCACGCTCCTCGGCAAGCTCTTCGCTCATCTCGACGAACTGGGCAGGCATGGCCTCCACCAGCGACGGGCACAGACGCGTCTGGCCGCCGGTCTGCCAATGCTCGGTTACCGAGTAGGTGGTGCCCACGATCGGGAACTCCTCCTTGGTGCCCTGCTTGGTCGATTCGTAATTGGTGCCGAATGCGCACGGGTTCTTGATGGCGCCGTTGAGCGGGTTCGTGTCCACCGGGGACTCGAACGGCTCGAAGTGCTCGGGCAGCGGGCCGTCGACCATGCCGTAGCTCTCCAGGCGGGCATTCTGCTCCCACAGCATGAAGAACGTCTTGTTGTTCGGCGGGACCGGCACGCCGTTCTTGGCGGAAACGAAGTCTCCCTGGTCGACGAGGTCCCACTTCTCGCCCGTCCACTCCATGAGCTTCTTGTTCGGGTTCCACGGCTTGCCCTGCATGTCGCAGCTGTTGCGGTTGTACAGGATGCGGCGGTTGCTCGGCCAGCTGAAGGCCCAGTCGGAATTCAGACCGATGCCGGACTTATCGTTGGTGCCGCGGCGGCACAACGGCTGCTCGGCCGGGTCGAGCGGAGCCTTGTTGTTGTTCCACATGCCGGAGTAAATCCACATCGCGCAGGCGGTGGAACCATCGGCGCCGAGCTCGGAGTAGCCCGTGAGCAGGTCGACCTTCGGGTTGGCGGAATTGGTATTGCACTCGGTACCGGCAACGCGGTAGCCGTTGAGCGCCCACGCCACGGGGCGCGGGTCGACCTTGCCGTCTACGTAGTAGTCCCACTTGGTGTTGAGGATCGGCTCGGGGTTCGCGCCGCCCTCCTTCTTGTACAGGTCCACCAGCGCGGTCCAGATGAGGTCGCACATCTCGTAGTCGGGCTTCGCCTGATCCCACGGCTCGCAGGCCTGGTAGCGGTACTGGATCCAACGGCCGGAGTTCAGGATGATGCCGGGCTTCTCGTAAATCAGCGCGCACGGCAGATAGTAAACCGTCGTGTTGATCTCGGAGGGCTTCATGTCCGGGGCCTTCCAGAAGGTCGCGGACTCGGTGAGCAC
>CAVBAM010000025.1:0-10293 GCA_963593315.1 Candidatus Methanomethylophilaceae archaeon
GGGAGCCTTCGAAAGCCGACTGGCGCGCGTAATGAGCGCTGCGCCTCGAGGGGTTCGTCACCTGGGTTTTCAGATAGGCCCCGTAATCGAGCAGGGCGTAATACCACCGACACGGGCTCTCCCGCCCAAGGCAGGCGGCGGCCGCAAGGGGCGCGAGGACCTTGTCGTCAACCGACTCGACCCCGGGGAACAGCTCATGCAGAAGCACCGTCCGCACGTTCGTTTCCAGGTAGACGCTCGGGCGGTCAAACGCGAAGGCAACCACGCCCGCCGCCGTGGCTTGACCGATGCCGGGAAGCGCAATGAGCTCGTCAACGGTCTCGGGCAGTTTCCCGCCGCAAGTGCGCGAACACTCCTCGGCACAGCGCTTGAGCGCAAGCGCCCGACGGTTGTAGCCGAGCCCCTGCCACAGCGCCAGGACATCTCCCGTGGATGCCGCAGCAAGCGCGTCGATAGCGGGAAACGCATCCAAGAAGCGCTCCCAATACACGAGCACGCGCTTAACTTGGGTTTGCTGCAGCATCACTTCGGAAACCAGCACCGCATACGCATCGTCGATATTGCGCCAAGGCAGGTCGCGATAGTGCGCGGCGCCCGCGCGCTCGACCAGCGCGACGAACTCGCCGAGCGAACAAGGAGCTTCCTCGGGCCAAACGGCTTGAGAAGCAAGCGCGGAAACATCGTAAGCGCGCATGCTAAGCGACAGGCGACGACCCGCCAGCGACGCCGGCGCGGCCCACCTTAGCCCCTTCGCCGTCTTCGGCGTCCGAATCGACCGGGCAGGACATGCGCGCCTTCGCCGGGGCGGTCGCGATGGCCTCAGATATCTGGGGCAGCTTGCCGCCGCCGTCGATGAGTTCCTTGAGCATAATGGAGTCGAAATAGCTGTTAAGGATGCTGTCGGCCCCGATCCAAAGCTTATGGTAAGAGCAGCCGCCGCAGCGTTTGCAATATTCCTTGTCGACCGTGCACAATGAAACGCTCACCGGGCCCTGCACCACCTCGAGCACCTCGAGCAGGGAAATATTGGCCGGATCGCAATCGAGCGCCAGCCCTCCACGCGCGCCGCGTACCGTCTTGATAAGGCCGCCCTTCACCAGGTCATGCTGAATCGAGCGCGCGAACGCATACGGGATTTCCTCCTGCTCGGAGATGTCGCTGACCGAAACGTAGGAATCCCCGCTTCGGTAGGCGGCCTCCAAGATGCGCAGCGCATAGTCGCAACGTCGCGTGATGTCCATTAGTCCCCTTCTCCCTTGAGCAAATCATCGGCGTGATCGAGTTCCCTCCTGAACTCGTCGATCACCGCCTGCTCGAGCGCCTTGTACTCAGGCGAGTCGAGCGGTTGGTAGGCTGCCAGCTTGTCGAAGAGGTTCTCCGGCGCAACCGGCACGTAGCGCCGCTGCATGAGGCTTTCCTTGTACGCTTCCTCGATGGCCTCGCGCGCCGCCATATACATATCATAGCGCGGCATGCCGGCAGAGAAGCGCACGAGCACGTCGCGATCGACGCCGCGGATGGACGGATGCTCGCGGGCGATGTCCATCCAAACACTCGCGCGCTCCTCCTCGCAGGGATAGTCGATGTCGATGGCCGAGGTCGGGCCCATGAGATCGAAGAAGAACGGGTCGACCTCGCAGCCGTCGGCGGCCGTCGCCAGCACGTACACGTCGGGGCTGTCGGCAGCGGAACGGATGAGGCTTACCGCCTCGCGGGCGCCGCGCGAAAGGCTCGCCATGATGAAGCCACCGAAATCCTCGGGCGCGGCCGGGTCCAAATCGGGCGCCTGCCACATGTCGATGTCCTCGATGACGAGCACGCCCGGCCCCTCGAAGGCATTGCGCGCAGCGTTGAGCTTGGGTTGACGGTCGGCCTGCGCCATGACGCACAGCACCGGAAGGCCCTGCAGGTTCTCTTCCATGCGCATGCGGATGACGGGAAGGTCGAGCTCGCCGATGGCGGCCATCATGAACTGGTGGGCGTCTTCGCGCGCGGGGCTTCTGATGAGCAGCGCGTCGGTGGCGGGCATGCGGTCGAGCCCGTGACGGAGATTGAGCTGGCTTACCAGCGCGTTGAAGGCTTCGTCGCCCTGCATGCCGATGCCGAAGGAACGCGCGACCTCGATGGCCTTGGTGTAGCCGACCAGCTCCTTGAACGTGAGATGCTCCTCGATCGTCGAGACGACCTGCGCGCGGCCGTCGGCCGGCCCCTCGGCATCCGCCGCGTCCGGAATAATGCTTTCCGCCCCAGGCGCGGGCGGCTCTTCGCCCGATGCGGCGGCGTCGGCAGCATCAGCAGGGCCCAAACCCGAATCCTGCGCTTGCACGGCGGATACCGCGGCCGGCGAGGCCTTGCCGGCGCGGCCAGCGGGCGTGCCGGTTGCCGGAGCCGTCACGTGCTCCACGCGCAGAAGGCTCGCGCCTGCCGCTCCCATGAGGTCCTGCGAGATCATGTCGGTCATGTCCTCGAGCTCCTCGCGGGACAGGCCGTACTCCTCAAGCTTGTCGAGCGCCAAATCCTGCAGCTGGGCGGCGCAGGTGCTCACCTCGTCGGAAGAAAGATAGGGTTCCATGCGCTCGAAAACGTATTCGGCGATGCTGCGCTCCTTCAAGCTGCACGCCAAACGCCACGCGCGCTTGAGCGCCCCGATGGCGGCCTCGCTGGGAACGTCCCCATCGATATGACGGCCGCGCTCGAACGCGGCAAGATAGAGGTGCATGGCGAGCACGGGATTCCCTTCCGCGTTCGCGCTCGACGCGCGCTGCAGGTACTCCCCGACCGAACTTCCCATATCGTCGTTATGGCTGGGTGCGCTGTTTAAGTCGTCTAGCCGCATGACCCAACCTCCTTCATTATCCGAATACCGTTTTTCAAAGCTATTGTAGCGAATGGAACCACGCGTCAGGCGCTTGGAACCAAATCATGATGTTGCGTTTACGAACGCCGAGGCGCCCCGAACCCCCGTCCGGGCAGGCTACCACTCGCATACCGTGTAGCCCTTGGTGCGCGCCGTGCGCGCAAGCGGGCGGTCGGGGCAGACGGCGAAGCCCTGCTTGGCCGCCGCGATCATGGCGCGATCGGAATGATGGTCGCCGTACGCAGCCACCAATTCCCAGCCACCTACGCCCCATTTGGCATTGGCAGCCCGGCGCAGCTCGATCATCTTCTGATCGCCTTCCACCGGCTCGCCCTCGACCTCGCAGGAATACGTGCCGTCAGCAAGCGTGCGCATGCGCGTTGAGATTTGCATGTCCACCGGCAGCGTGTCCATGGCGCGCAGCACGATGGGCTCGAACGTGGCGGAAACGCATACCACCAGCACGCCCTTGTCGCGCAGCTCGTTCATGGCGGCGACGGCCTGCGGGCGCACGTACGGGGCAACTTCCTTGTCGTAGAAGTCGTGCAGGAACGCGTCGACCTCGGCCACCGACATGCCGGAGAACGCGCGGAACACCAACCCGCGCACCCATGCCTCGTTCTGCGGCAGGCGCAGCTTGTAGGCGACGGCCCACGCGCCGATGCGCGCCACCACGGTCGGCGGGAGCATGTGCTTCTTCACCAGGTACTTGACGAGCATGACCGGCGAATTGCCGTCGAGAGTGGTTCCATCGAAGTCGAAGGCCGCGATGCGCACGACGTCGCGCGGCTTTTCCGCACTTGAAGCGTGGTCGATATGCTGTTCGTCGATGGACATGCGCTCCCCTAAAAAAGATGCCGCGGACCCCTTAGGCGCACGGCGTCGAAATCGCCTATTCGGAAGTTGCTAGTGTATCGCGCGCCCCTATGGCGGTCAACGAGCCGGGGCCGGGGCGCCCCAAAAGAACACGATGGGGCGTCCCGGCCGCGCGCGCTAGCTCTTGCTGAACTGAGAGTTGTACAGATCGGCGTAGAAGCCGCCCTGCGCTAGCAGCTGATCGTGGCTGCCCTGCTCGACGATGTCGCCATGCGAGAGAACCAGGATGAGGTCGGCGTTCTTGATCGTGGAGAGGCGATGCGCGATGACGAACGACGTGCGCCCCTCCATGAGGTTGTCCATGGCGCGCTGGATACGCTCCTCGGTGCGCGTGTCGACGCTGGACGTGGCCTCGTCGAGAATGAGCATGCGCCGGTTGGCCAGAATAGCACGGGCGATGGTGAGCAGCTGGCGCTGGCCCTGGCTGATGTTGGTCGCGTCTTCGTTGATGACGGTGTCGTATCCCTGCGGCAGCGTAGTGATGAAGTGATGGACAAAGGCCGCGCGCGCCGCCGCCTCCACCTCCTCGTCGGTTGCATCGAGCTTGCCGTAGGCGATGTTGTCGCGCACCGTGCCGTTAAACAGCCACGTGTCCTGCAGCACCATGCCGAACTGGCCGCGCACGTCCTCGCGCGTGAAATCGCGCACGTCGTGCCCGCCAATGCGTATGGCGCCCGAATCGACGTCGTAGAAGCGCATGAGGAGCTTGACCATGGTGGTCTTGCCGGCGCCCGTCGGTCCGACGAGCGCGACTGTCTGGCCCTGGGAGACCTTCGCGGAGAAGTCCTTAATGATGGGCGCGGACGGGTCGTAGCCGAAGTGCACATGGTCGAATTCAACGTCTGCGGGAAGGGCTGCGATGTCGGCCTTCGACGTCTCGGGCTCAAGCTCGTCTTCCTCGAGGAACTCGAAAATGCGCTCGGCGGCGGCGGCCATCTGCTGCAGGACATTTCCCACCTGGGAAAGCTGTGTAATGGGTTGCGTAAAATTCTTTACATACTGGATGAACGCCTGAATATCACCCACGGTAATGGTTCCCTGAGCAGCCAAGATGCTGCCTGAAAGGGCGACACCCACATAGCCGAGATTGCCCACGAAATTCATCACCGGCATCATGAGGCCTGAGAGGAATTGCGACTTCCAAGCGCTGTTGTAAAGCTTTTCGTTAATTTCATTAAACTGCTTTTCGGTCGCCTTCTCGCGTCCGAACGCCTTGACGACCACATGCCCCGAGAAGGTCTCCTCGATCTGCCCGTTGATTTGACCCAAGGTAGCCTGCTGGGCGCGGAAGTGCTTCTGCGATATCTTCACGACGATCATGATGAGCACCAGCGACACCGGCAGGATGAGCACGGTGATCCCGGTCATGAGCGGGTTGATGGAAAGCATCATCACCACGACGCCGATGATGGTGGTCACCGAGGTGATCAGCTGCGTGACGCCTTGATTGAGGCTCTGGCCGAGCGTGTCGACGTCGTTGGTGATGCGCGAGAGCGTGTCGCCGGTGGACGTGCGCTCGAAGTAGCCGACGGGCATGCGGTTGATCTTCTCGTCGAGCGCGCGGCGCAGGCCGTAGCAGGTGCGCTGGGACACGCTGGTCATCATCCAGCCCTGCACGAAGTTGCAGGCGGCGCTCGTCAGGTACAGGGCGAGCGTCGCGCAAAGGATGCGCGCGATGGCGTCGAAATCGATGCCGCCGGTGCCTGCCACCTTCGCCACGATGCCGTTGAACAGCTCGGTGGTGGCCTGCGAGAGCACCTTCGGGCCGGCGATGTTGAAGGCCACCGACGCGATGGCGAACACGAACGCGGCGACAAGCGGCGCCTTGTAGCGGGCCATGAACTTCGCGAGCTTGACGATGGTGCCGCCGAAGTCCTGCGCCTTCTCGCCGCCCATCATGCGGTCCTCGGGGCTCGGGCGGCGCCGGCGCGTGACCTTCTTCAAATCCTCGGTGCGGCTCATGCGGCATCACCCCCCTTCAGTTCCTCTTCCGAAAGCTGCGAAAGCGCGATCTCGCGGTATTCCGCGCACGAATCCATCAACTCGGCGTGCGTGCCCACCCCGACGACGCGTCCCTCGTCGAGCACGACGATCTTGTCGGCGCGAAGGACGGTTGCGATGCGCTGTGCGACGATGACGACCGTCCTGCCCGCCAATTTGTCCGCAAGATCGCGGCGCAGGGCGGTGTCGGTCTTGTAGTCGAGCGCGCTGAAGCTGTCGTCGAACAGATAGGCGCGCGCCGGCGCGGCAAGCGCGCGGGCGATGGCGAGGCGTTGACGCTGGCCGCCGGAGACGTTCGTGCCGCCTTGCGCGATGGCGCTTTGCATGCCGTCGGGCTTCTCGTCGATGAACTCGCGGGCCTGGGCAACCTGCGCCGCGAGTTCGATGGCCTCCTCGCGTCCTGCGGCTCCCTCGTCCGTGGCGTAGCCGATGTTGCTCTCGATGGTGCCGCTGAACAGGAATGACTTCTGCGGCGCATACCCGAACTGGGCGCGCAGGGCATGCTGGGACACCTCGCGCACGTCGATACCGTCGATGGTGACGCTTCCGGACGTGACGTCGTGGAAGCGCTCGATAAGCTTGATGACGGTCGACTTGCCCGAACCCGTCGAGCCGATGATGGCGCAGGTCTTTCCCGCCTCGGCGGTGAAGCTCACGTGGTCGAGCACGTTTTCTGCGCCATCGGAATACGCGAAGCACACGTCGTTGAAGGCGATTTCCGCGCCGCTGACGCCCGCGGCGGCCAGCTCGGCGTCGCGGGCGGCGCTCGGCGCGGGATCGGCGATGACCGGCGTGGTCGAGAGCACCTCGTCGATGCGCTCGGCCGCGACGTTGGCGCGCGGCAGCATGATGGAGAGCATGCCGATCATCAAAAAGCCCATGATGATGACCATCGAGTATGTGATGAACGCGATGAGGTCGCCGGTCTGCACTTGCCCCGCGTCGACCGCATGCCCGCCGAACCAGATGATGGCCGCCGACACGATGTTCATGATCAGCATCATGGCCGGCATCATGAACGTCATCACGCGGTTGGTGAACAGCTGCGTCTTCATCAGGCGGGTGCTGGCCTTATCGAAGCGCGCCTCTTCAAAGCCCTCGCGCCCGAACGCGCGGATAACCGACAGGCCCGTCAGCGTTTCGCGCGACACCAGGTTCACGCGGTCGATGAGCTTCTGCATGATCTTGAACTTCGGCATGGCCACCTTCATGAGCACCGCGAGGATGCACCCGATGACCACGACCGCCACGATGACGATCCAGCCCATGGAAAGGTCGGTGCGCGCCATCATGATGACGCCGCCAATAGCCAGGATCGGCGCGTAGAGCACCATGCGCAGAAGCATCACCGACATCATCTGCACCTGCTGCACGTCGTTGGTGCCGCGGGTGATAAGAGACGCCGCCGAGAACGACTGCACCTCGGCGTCGGAGAACGACACCACCTTCGAGAACAGGCGTCCGCGCAAGTCGCGCCCGATCCGCGCGCCGGTGGTCGAGGCGATGAGGCTGACGAAGATGGCGACGAGCATGCCGAGCGCCGCGAGCGAGAGCATCTTGGCGCCCGTCTGCATAAGGTAGCCCGTCTGCATGTCGGCGAGGTCATAGCCGAGCAGCTCGTATTCGCCCTTCGCGGCGGAAAGGCCCTGCTGGGCGATGATGGTGTCGGCGGCGTCGCCCATGGCCGCGCGCGCCTGCGAGAGCATCTGCTGGATGTCGGATGAGCTCACCAGCCCGGCATCGAAGCCGGCTTTCACCTGATCGAGGTCAAGATCGGGAATTTGATCGGCAAAGTGCACGATGGTCAGGGGAAGCGCCATCGCCTCATCAAGGGAGGCGCGCCCGTCAAGGCCCGCCTGGGTCAAATTGTAGGTGCCGTCCTGGTTTTGCTCGTAGGACGCATCGAACAGCGCGCGGTCATTGCCCTCGAGCATCATCGCCACCAAGTCGTGCGAGCGCGCGGTGAGCTCGGTCGTGGCGACATCGCTGATGCCCGACTGCTGGATGCCCACGTCGACGATGTCGGACGTATAGGTGGGAAGCGCGAGGTCGCAGGCCGCCTGCACCGCCAAAAGCACGACGATGAGGGCCACGGCGACCTTATGGTTCGCGAAGTTCTTTAAGATGCGCATGCCGGCCCCTCCCCTTTGCAGTTAAGGTCGGCCGCAGTGCGCCACGGGCAGGTTTCCTCGAATTCGAACATGCGACCCATGATGCGGATGAGCTCGCGCGCATCGTCTTCACCCAGAAACGCGATGAGGTCGTCGAGGCGCGCGTCGTGCAGCCTTCGTCCGGCCTCGTTCATGGCGCGGCCGGCCTCGGTAAGCTCGATGCTCACCGCCCGGCAGTCGCCCTCGGCGCGGGTGCGCACGATCAGCCCCTTCGTCTCGAGCGATTTCAGCGTTTGCGATATGGCGCTGGGGGAAAGATGGCAAATCCGGGCCACATCGCCGGGGCGCACCACCCGCCCCTCCCGCTCCATGAAGCCGAGCTTCATGACGGTGCGGGCCTCGACGGGCGTCATGCCCGCAGGCGCCGGCGGGGCGACGCGGCTGCGCCGCATGCGATCGGCGACGTCGAAAAGCTCCTGGCGCAGCTCGAGCGCGTCTTTCTGCATGGCAACTCCTTTCGATACAAAATGTTTTAGTGGCTAAAGTTTAGAAGCTAAAATACCTCAGCCTCCACGTCCGCGCAAGCGCCTTTTGCCAAGAAACCCGCAACGGACGAACTTCAGCTGCGGCACCCCGTGCAATCGGCGACGGGCCCGGCCAAATCGACAACGCCCCAGCACAGGGGTCGGGGCGCTCAAAGCACGCCGGGGCGACGCACCATCACCCGCCGCTGCGCGTGACGTCGCGCGCGTAGACCCACCAGCGGTCAAGGTCGGGCCGTCCCATCACCGCATCGCCCTCGCGCCGCTCCCAATGCAGATCGGTCTCGTGACCGCCGAAGCGCACGCGGAAACGGGCGTTGCACACCCCGCGCACCGGCGCGCCGAAGGTGCCGCGCGCCATGATCTCGTCGATGCGGAAGCAGCGCCCGTCGGGCCAGCACACCGCAAGCGGATCGACCCTCCCCTCGTCGTTCACGCGCACGACGACGTCCACGTACATCTTGTGCACGCGGCGGCGTCCCTCTTCTGTGGCAATGTATTCCATCTGTGCTATTATCGAACACGCGTTCGTTGAATGGTAGCGAACAAATCATGGAGATGCGAGGGGGAACATGGCACGGGCACCGGAAGGAACAGGAGATCGCACGTATCTGTGCATCGACCTGAAATCGTTCTACGCAAGCGTCGAGGCGGCCGACCGCGGCCTGGACCCCTTCACCACCAATCTTGTGGTGGCCGATCCCGAACGTTCCGCGAACACCATCTGCCTGGCCATCACGCCGGCCCTTAAAGCCGCCGGGGTGCGCAACCGGTGCCGCCTGCGCGACATCCCCGCGGGAATCGAATACATCACGGCGGTGCCACGGATGCGCCGCTATATGGAGGTGAGCGGGGAGATCCTGCAATGCTACCTGCGCTTCGTGTCGGCCGAGGACATGCACGTCTACTCCATCGACGAGTGCTTCATCGACGCCACGCCCTACCTGCGCCTGTACCGCACCGACGCGAAAACGTTCGCCAGGCGCCTCATGCGCGCGGCCCTCGAGCAAACCGGCGTGACGGCGACGGCGGGAATCGGCCCGAACATGTTTTTATGCAAAGTGGCGCTCGACATCTGTGCCAAGCACGCCCCCGACGGCATCGGAATCCTCGACGAGGACTCCTTCAAGCGCGAAATCTGGTTCCACCGCCCCATCACCGACGTCTGGGGCATCGGCGCGGGGACAGCGCGCAGGCTTGCGCGGCACGGAGTGGTCGATTTGGCGGGGGTGGCCGCCATGAACCCGAAGGTACTCAGGCGCGAATTCGGGAAGAGGGCCGAAGTGCTCATCGACCACGCCTGGGGACTGGAGGCGTGCACCATCGCCCAGGCGCGCACCTACAAGCCCCACGGCCACTCCATCACCAACGGGCAGGTCCTCATGCGCGACTACACTTTCGAAGAAGCGGAAGTACTTATCCGCGAAATGACGCTCGCCTCGGCGCTCGAGCTGGCGGAGAAGGGTCTGGCGGCAAGCTGCATCGGGCTTTCCGCCGGCTACGCCGGCGACGGGGCGCGCCGCCAGCCGAGCTCGGCCGTTCTGGCGGGTCTTGGGGCCACGGCGGCGGGCGGAAGCCGCAAGCTTGCCCGGCCGACCGCGTCGACTTCGGAGCTTACCGAGGCAATGCTTACGCTGTGGCGGCAAACCGTGGACAGCGGGCGCAACATCAGGCGCATCCAGCTCACCTTCGCGGAGCTCGTCGATGCCGCAAGCGTGCAGCCAAGCCTCTTCGACACACCCGAGGACCACCAAAAGGAGAAGGCGATGACGCAGGCCATGGTCGCCGTGCGCGCACGTTTCGGCGCAAACGCCGCGCTCATGGGCACGAGCCTTAGGCAAGAGGCGAACGCGCGCAGCCGCAACCAGCAGATCGGGGGACATCGTGCTTAGCATCGAGGAAGCAC
>CAVBAM010000026.1:0-10130 GCA_963593315.1 Candidatus Methanomethylophilaceae archaeon
GCCCGGCGCGGCGCAACTTTCACTTCCCGTAGAAGATGGCGGCAGTGGGGCATTTGCGCAAGCATCCGAAGCACATGAAGCAGCGCGGCTTCACCCACACGGGATGGCCTTCTCGCACCTCGATGGCGCTTGCGAGGCAGACATGTTCGCAGATACGGCACCCGATGCAGGCGTCGGAAACGCTGAAGTTCGTTGTGTCCAGCACGTGGTCGAGGTCGTTGATGCGCGTGAACAGATGTGCTGCGCTTGAAGTCGCCCCGGCCGTGTTCATGGGTCGGCCTCCTTGTCCTGAGTCTCGGGAAAGTTTCTCCATACAAGGCGATTCGCTGTTCATTGCGGTCCTCCCTTCGCTAAAGTGGTGCGCATCCCGGCATAGTGCCGGCTTGCGCCCGATCGCCTGGCGGCGGTCGGCGCCGCACTGCCGACGATGCCGGGTCGGCATATGCCTGTTTGAAGCATACGAAACGAAGGAGGGTGCGCATGATCTCGCTGTCGTTTCCCTCTTGCAATACGGGGAAGGGCGCAGAAGGGGGCCTGTTCGAAAACGGGATCGCGCCGCGTCCGGCCAAGATCGTGCACACCTACGGCAATCCGCACTGGTTCTACAGCCATCATGCCCATGTGCATATGACCGAGCTCATCTACGTTGCCGGCGGCGAGGGCACCTATACCATTGACGATGTGCCGTATCGCGTGCATGCCGGCTCCATCGTGGTCATTAACGCAAACGTCACCCACGCCGTGCTTTCCGACAAGGACGCCCCGCTCGACGCGTTCAATTTGGGACTCGTCGGCTTTTCCGTCGCCGGCCTTGCCCCGGCATGCCTCATCGGCCCGGATATCCTGCCGCTTGCCGAGGCCGACGAAACCCAGGCGGCACTGTTCGATGCGGGGATGCGCCGGATACTGGCGCTGCGGCAGAACGGCGGGGCGTATGCGCTTGCGGCCTGCGAAGCCCTGGCAGGCGCTTTGGCCGCCGAAGCAGCAGCCCTGTTCGCAGGTGCCCCGCGCATGGTAGCCGCGCGTACGGATGCGGCAAGCGTGCTGGCCCACGACGTCCTGGTCTATCTTTCCGAACATTATCGCGAGCCCATCACGCTCGCCTCGCTCGCTACGCGCTTCAGCGTCAGCGCGAGTGCCATTGGGCACGCCATGAAAGCCCGCTATGGCGTATCCCCGATCGACCATCTGATAGATTGCCGCCTGACGGCGTCGTTGTGGCTGCTCATCTCCACGGACCTGCCCGTCGCCGCTGTGGCAAGCCAGGTAGGTTTCAACGGCGCGCGCCATTTCTCCAGTTTGTTCACGCAGCGCGTCGGCGTTTCCCCGACACGCTTTCGGGCGTCGTACCGCGAATAGGGGGCGGCGTCGCCGGATGCGGCACGGTCCGCGCTGCTCCATGTCGTCCTCCTTGCTTTCGAATCCCCTTTGCTTCGTATTATGTACGGCATCATGCATGCTATGTTGCTCAGATTAAATTCTATGACCTGGTGAAATGCGTATTGGGCTTAGATGGCAGTTCGGTATCCTGCAAATCGGCGGCCTTGCCTGCACGCGAGGGCGATTCCCGTCAGCGCCCGGTATCGAACACTATCTGCCCATGCTGTGCATGCCGGTCCGTCGCCGGGTGCGCAGCGCCCGTTGGGAGTACAATCAAACGTCGCGTCGCCAAGGCGCCCACCTTCGGATTCATCGCAGCATCGTGTAAGGAAGCCCCATGCCCATCGACATCTCAACCCTGAACGAACCGCAACGAGCCGCCGTCGAATGCACGGAAGGGCCGCTTTTGGTTTTGGCGGGTGCCGGTTCGGGCAAGACGCGCGTGCTGACGTACCGCATCGCGCACATCCTGGAAGACCTCGACGTCGCCCCGTGGGAGATTCTGGCCATCACGTTCACCAACAAGGCCGCCGCCGAAATGCGCGAGCGCCTGCAGGGCTTGGTCGGCCCGCGTACCCGCGGCATGTGGGTTTCCACGTTCCACAGCATGTGCGTGCGCATCCTGCGCGCCGATGCCGACCGTCTGGGTTTCGACAAGAACTTCACCATCTACGACACCGACGACCAGAAGCGCCTGTACAAGGAAATCATGGCCGATCTCGACATCGACCCGAAGCGTTTTCCCGTAAACGCGCTGATGAACCGCATTTCCACGGCGAAAAACGAGCTGAAGGCGCCGGGTCCGTTCGCCAAGGAAGCAAACGACCCGGTGGGCAAGGTGGCCGCACGCGTCTACGAGCGCCTGCAGGAGCGCCTGAAGCAGGCCAATGCCTTCGACTTCGACGACCTGCTGCTGTACGCGTACCTGCTGCTGAAGAACCATCCCGACATCCTCGAGGCCTATCAGCTGCGTTTCCGCTATATTCTGGTGGACGAGTATCAGGACACCAACCATGCGCAGTACGAGATCTGCCGCCTGCTTGCCGCGGGTCATAGCAACATCATGGTGGTGGGCGACGACGACCAGTCCATTTACAGCTGGCGCGGCGCCGACATCCGCAATATCCTGGAATTCGAGAAGGATTACCCCAGCTGCACCACCATCAAGCTGGAGCAGAACTACCGCAGCGTGGGCAACGTGCTCGCCGCAGCCAACGCCGTCATCGCTAACAACCAGCATCGCAAGGCGAAGAAGCTGTTCACCGACCAGCCCGACGGCGAGAAAATCCACGTGTACATGGCCGCCGACGAACGCGACGAGGGCCGCTGGATTGCCGGCGAGATAGAGAAGCAGCGCCGCGCCGGCTTGTCGTACAACCAGTGCGCGGTGTTCTACCGCACCAACGCACAGTCGCGCATGCTGGAAGATATGCTGCTGCGCGCGGGCGTGCCCTACCGCATCGTCGGCGGCACGCGCTTCTTCGACCGTGCGGAAATCCGCGACGTGATGGCCTACCTCACGCTCGTCATCAATCCGGCCGACGACATCGCCGCCAAGCGCGTCATCAACACGCCGCGCCGCGGCATCGGCAAGTCGACGGTCGAGCGCGTCGAGCAGTTCGCGCGCGAGATGGGCATGACGTTCATGGAGGGCGCCGAGCTTGCCGTGGCCGACCCCGAGCTGCGCGCGACGGCGCGCCGCAGCCTGGGCGAGTTCGTGCAGCTGGTGAAGGATGCGCAGTCGTATTCCGGCGAGCTGCGCAAGCTGGTCGAGGCCGTGGTGGACCGCTCGGGGCTGATCGGCGCGCTTATGGCCGAGGGCACCGACGAGGCGCGCGGGCGCATCGAGAACATTCAGGAATTCCTGTCGGTAGTCGACGAATTCGTCGATACGCATGACGACGAGGACGCCGACTATGCGGCTCCCACGGCCGGCGAGGCCGACGGTGCGGCGGCGGACGCCGAACCCGTGCGCGTGCTGCGCGGCGATTCGCTGGCCGATTTCCTGGAATGGGTGCGCCTGCGCACCGACCTGGATACGCTCGGCGAGGACGGGCAGGCTGTCACCATGATGACGGTGCACGCCAGCAAGGGCCTGGAGTTCGATTGCGTGTTCGTCGCAGGCATGGAGGAGACGCTCTTCCCGCATACGAACAGCGTGAACGATGCCGCAGGCATCGAAGAGGAGCGCAGGTTGGCCTACGTTGCCATCACGCGTGCGCGCAAGACGTTGTTCCTGACGAGCGCCTACACGCGCCAGATTTTCGGCCAGACGCAGTCAAACCCCGTGTCGCGTTTCGTGCATGAGATCCCCGCCGAGCTGCGCCAGACCATGGGCGTGGGCAGCCAGGGCTTTTCCGGCACCGGCTGGGAGAAGCGCGGAAGCCGCCGGGGCATTTCCGGCAGCGGCGTAGAGGCCGGCGGCGGGCGCGTGTTCGGCCGCTCGAGCGCCAGTTCGCCCTTCGGGCGTTCGGATCGCGAGCGCCGCGAGGCGCGCGAGAGTCGTAGCGGGTCCGGTCGCGCCGTGTCGGGCGCCTATGTGCGCCCAGGAGCGGAGAAGAAGGCGGCGGCCAAGATGACGTTTGCCATCGGGGATGCCGTCGACCACAAGACGTTCGGTCGCGGCAAGGTCATCAAGGTGGACGGCGACACCCTGCATGTCCGCTTCGCCAAATCCGGCCAAACGAAAAAGCTCCTCAAAGACTACGCCCCCATCGTGAAGGTGGGGTAAGGGAATAAAGCTTCGCACGTCGTCTAGGATGCTTCTTTTCGCAACCTTATAAACCCCTCTGCAAGCTATCGTAGCGCGCAGAGGGGCTTTAGCGTCCATGCGGGCGCGCGCCATGAGCTCATCACGGATTATTATGGATTCGCATTTGCAATCTGGTATTACTACTATTCGTATTTTAGAGCAAACGGAATTCGTAATTTGGTAACATTGTTATTCGTATTTTGGTAAAATCCCAGATAACATTGCGTTATGAAAGGGTGTAGCCATGCCAGCCGAATCTCAACAATATCTCACTCGTCCCGCTTCTTACCACCCTCGCATTGTTGACGCGCAAATAGAAACCTATCTCAATTTGTTCGGAGCTATTGAGGTGTCGGGGACGAAATGGTGCGGCAAAACGTGGTCATCTTTAGCGCATGCGTCCTCGGTGATGTATGTCGATCGCGGAGCCAACCTTCAGATTACCCAGGCTGACCCCTGTTTCGCGTTAACGGGTCAGCGACCGCATGTTGTTGATGAATGGCAGCGCGTTCCCGCGGTTTGGGATGCGGTACGGCACGCAGTGGATGATTTGGCGGGCGAAAAAGGCGCATGGATTCTCACAGGGTCTTCCACGCCTCGCAAGGAAGCTGTTTCTCATAGCGGTGCAGGCCGTATAGGACGCATCCGCATGCATCCTATGACGCTTGCAGAAACAGGGGAATCAAACGCAGCAGTGAGCCTCGCAGGTTTGTTCGAGGGGGAATTCGCCGCATGCCAATGCGAAAGCGGTATCGAGCGCCTGGCGCAAATCGCTGTTCGCGGAGGATGGCCCGAAGAGCGTCTCCAGAGTGCGCCTGCTGCGCAAATAGTGGTGCGCGATTATCTGGAATCGGTGTTTACGCAAAGCATTTTGCAGCTCGGCGGGTCGGAAGATCTGGCTAGACGTACCGCTTTGTCGCTTGCGCGCAATTTGGGTCAATCGGCAAAGATCGATACGCTGGCCCGTGACGTTTATGCCTATGGAGCTGAGAATATAGTTTCCGAAAGTGACAGAAAATCCGTCTCCGCCTATGTTGAAATGCTTTGCCGCTTGTACCTTATCGACGAGGTCCCCGGGTGGGTGCCAGCATCGCGCTCGCCTAATCGCATGCGCGTGAAGCCGAAGCGGTACTTCGCCGATCCGTCCCTGCCGGCGGCATTGCTTGGACTGTCTGCGGAAGCGCTGCTGCAGGATTGGCAAACATTTGGCTTGGTGTTCGAGAACCTCGTCATGCGCGATCTTGACGTCTATGCGCGTTCGCTCGATTATGCCGTTGCGAACCCTGTTCGCTATTATCGAGATGATTCGGGGCTTGAAGCCGATGCGATCGTGGAACGCGCTGACGGAAGATGGGCGGCGTTGGAAATAAAGGTCAGCTTGGACAAGGTCGACGAAGCCGCCGCAGGTTTGCTTCGCGTTCGCAAAAAAGTATGCGCAAACGAAAAGGCAAACGTGCGCGAGCCATCGTTTCTTGCGGTGATAACGGGAATGGGCGAGGCTGCGTACCAGCGTCCCGATGGGGTGTACGTTATCCCTATTCGTGCACTGGGAGCATAGGGAAACGCTCCACTGCGCTAAGACCGGCGACAAGGCATGCATAAGGCGACCCTTGGACGACGACTCGCCCTCGTCGGGTCGATTCAATTTGCTAACGATTTTGCGCAAACGAAAAAGGCGAACCGGGGCAGCCGGTTCGCCTTTCATGATTTCGTAATCGTGGTGCAGAACTGCATGACGATAGAGGGATACGCCTAATGCCACCTTTCAGGCGGCACCGCTTCAAGCCATTCGCCCTACACGATCTTCTTCCCGAACACCGCGGCAATCTCGCGCAGCTCGGCAACCAGGTCGCGGAACTGAGCGGGCGTGAGCTGCTGCGGGCCGTCGGAGAGGGCCGCCGGCGGGTTGGGATGCACCTCGATCATGATGGAGTCGGCACCCACGGCAACCGCCGCGCGCGCAAGCGAGGGCACCAGGTCGCGCACGCCGGCCGGATGCGACACGTCCACGCAGATGGGATAGAGGCTCTGCTTGTGGATGACGGGCACGGCCGAGATGTCGAGCGTGAAGCGCGTGGCCGTCTCGAAGGTGCGCAGGCCGCGCTCGCACAGCACGATGTTGTCGTTGCCCTCCATGGAAATGTAGTCGCATGCGGAGAGCCATTCGGCGATGGAGCCGGCGAAACCGCGCTTGAACAGGACCATCTTATGCGAGTCGCGCGTGACCTTGCCAATGTTCTTCAGCAGGCTGAAGTTCTGGAAGTTGCGCGCGCCCACCTGCAGGCCGTCCACGTAGGAGTGGACGAGCTCGCAATGCTCGGAGTCCATCACCTCGGTGAGGGTTTTCAGGCCGTACTTTTCGCCGCCGGCCTTCATGATTTTAAGCGCTTCCTCGCCAAGGCCCTGGAAGCTGTGCGGATTGGTGCGGGGCTTGTATGCGCCGCCGCGGATCCAGGTAAGGCCCAGATCATGAATGCACTCGGCAACCTCGAAGAACTGCTCTTCGCTTTCCACCGAGCAGGGACCGGCGTAGATGGTTATCTCGTCGGTGCGGGCGCCGTAATCCGGCAGCTTCGTTTCGATGTGCTGTTCGCTCATGCGGACGGGGTCTCCTTCATAACCTTCAGGATAGTGCTGTAGATCTCGCGGAGGTTGTCGTTGTACAGCGGACCTTCGTTGAAGCTGTCCACCTTCTCGAAGATCTCCTCCTCGCGCTTCGGGTCGTACAGACCCATGTGGGCACCGGGCTTGAGGCCGCGAATGACCAGCGAATGACCGGCGCGCTTGTTCAGCAGCGCGACGATCTGGCGGTCGAGTTCGTCGATCTTGGCGCGATGTTCCTGGATCTGCTCGAGCGAGCTGTTCTCGTCAGACATCGGCTTTCCTTCCTTCATATAGAGCGGTAACGAGCATGGCCGCACCCGCCGGCACCAACCGGCGCGCCGCAGTGCGCGAAAGCGGCCCTCGTGTGCGCCCCATCATAACAAAAGGCGATACCAATAACGGAAAGCTAGCGGGAAAAGGCAGACGAAACGGCTGGGCGGGTCCGAGTGGGAAGCGGGCGCATGCGACTAAGAGCGACGACGCGCAAGCGCGGACCCGAGCAAGCGCGGCGGGCGGCCCCTCCCCTACAGCATGCCGACGACGGTCGCCAGAAGCGGCACCGTCACCAAGGCCAGCGCCGTGGTGATGAACGTACCCTGCGCCATCGTCTTCGCGTCGCCGTTGTACTGGTAGCACAGCATGGTGCCGTTCGTGGCCACAGGCATGGCCGAAAGCACCACCAGGATGGAGAGCAGAAGACCCGAGCAAATATGGCTCATCACGCAGAAGATGACCAGCGGCGTGACGACCATGCGCACGAGGCTGGCCGCCCACAACCGCGGCGTGCCGATAAGCTTAGCGGCCGGCAGGTTCGCCAGCGAAGACCCGACAATGAGCAGCGTGGCCGGCGTGGTGAAGCCGCCGACGGTGGAGAGCGCATCGCCGAGCACCGGTACCGAATGCACCCCGAAAAACGCCAGCAGGCACGACCCGATGGTGGCCACGTTGCAGGGGTTCACCAGATCGCGCGGGTTCATGCGCACTTTCACGCCATGCTCGTTGTCCGAAGCGATAAGCCACACGCCCAGCGTGAACACGATCAGGTTGAACGGGATGTTGTAGACCACCGCGTAGATGACCGTCTGCGGCCCGAAGATGGCCGAGAGCACCGGATAGCCGATGAAGCCGGTGTTGCCGAAGATGAGCATGAAACGGTACACGCCGCGCATACCGAAGGGGATGCGCAACAGGAACGTGACCAAAAACGCCACTGCGATGAGGATGACAAAGCTGAGCAGCGAGAGCGCCATGATTTCGGCGATGGTCGCCTGATCGGGGAGCTCGTCGACTGCGAGCACCGAGGACAGGATGAGGCACGGCAGCGTCGCATTGAGCACCAGCGTGGAGAGCTTCTTGTCCATGTCGGTGTCCATGACGCGGGCTTTCTTGCACCCGTAGCCCACGGCCACGGCGGCGAACAGGACCACCATCTGGACGAAAATACTGCTGAACTGCTCAAACACGACGATGCGCCTCTTGTCTTCCGATCGGGGGTGCGCAACGTCGCGCACGCGCATCAAGTTTGCGCGTTGCCCGCCCCCGCGTCAACCGAAGATGCGGCGAGCGCGCTACAGAATGCCGCCGAACTGCAGCGCGAAGATGGCGAGCACCACCAAGCCGACGATGATGCGGTACCAGCCGAAGGCGGAGAAGTCGTTCTTCTTGATATAGCCCATCAGGAACTTGATGGAGACGACCGACATCACAAACGCCGATGCCACACCGATAATAAGCACCATGATCTCGGTGGATGTCATGGCAAGGCCCGCGGCGAAAAACTTGATGCACTTCACCAGGCCCCAGCCGAACATGATGGGAATGGCCAGGAAGAACGTGAACTCGGCGGCGGCGGTACGACTGCAGCCAGTCAGCATGCCGCCGATGATGGTGGCGCCGGAGCGCGAGGTGCCGGGAATGATGGCGAGCACCTGAAAGCATCCGATTTTCAGGGCCGTCTTCCAGTCGATGTCCTCGACGTCGGTGATGCGGAAGATGCGCTTTTCCGCGGCGGCCTCAAGCGCTTCCTCATCGGGCAGCAAGCTGGCCGACGGACGCGCATGGCGCCCGCGGCGGGCGGCCCCGGCGATCGCGGTCACCTCGCGCAGCGCATCCTGCATGCGGCTGCGGTTGCGGTTCTCCATAATGATGAACACGATGCCGTAGACGATGAGCATGGCCGCGACGGTGACCTTGTTGTAGAAGTGCTCGTTGACCCAGTCGTCGAACAAAAGCCCGATGATGGCTGCCGGGATGCAGCCAACGACCACCATGCCCCACAAACGCCACGTGCTGCGCTTCTGCTCTGCGGTTTTGCGCGGGCTTAGGGGGTTGAGCTTATGGAAGTACAGCGTAAGCACGGCCAAGATGGCGCCGATTTGGATTACCACCAGGAAAAGCGCCAGGAACTGGTCGGAAACCTGCAGCTTGACGAAGTCGTCGACGATGATCATGTGGCCCGTCGACGAAATGGGCAGCCATTCCGTAATGCCCTCGACGATGCCGAGCAGCAACGCCTTCAACGCTTCGATGATCATGTCTTCCCTTCCCGTTTTCGATGCGATGCCCCGGCCGACAAGACGGCATGAGGCGCGGACAGGGTCGATATTCTATGGTCGATTGACGTGGCGTTTGCACGTGAAGGGCCCATAAGCCCCGGAAACCAGACGCCGGGCACGAAGATTTTACGCATGCTTGATATTAGAGCGGGAAGGGGGCCGATTAGGCGAGGGGGCAACGCGGCATCGGCATGGCGAGCGCCCAGGGCTGCCCGAGGCCGCGAACCGGCCTCTCCCCTTTCCCGCCCGCCCCGTCCTCGCGCGTAGCTTTGTATTGGAGATGGCGAAGGGGATGTCCCGCGGCGGGCGCCATCGTGTAAGATGTCGCTCATAATATCAGCGGAAACCATGAGTTTCCCGGCGCTCTTCCACGTTAGGCGCCTTGGATCAACCGTATAGCGAAAGGACTGCACCGTGAGCACCAAAACGTCCGACCAGAAAGTCCTCGTGTTCGACTTCGGCGCGCAGTACGGGCAGCTGATCGCCCGCCGCGTGCGCGATCTGAACGTGTACTCGGAGATTGTACCGTGCGACATCACCGCCGAAGAGGTGCGGGCGCTCGCGCCGTCGGCCATCATCCTGTCGGGCGGGCCGGCGTCGGTGAACGCCGAAGATGCCCCGCGTGTCGATCCGGGCATCTTTGAGCTGGGGCTGCCGGTACTGGGCTTTTGCTACGGTCACCAGATCACGGCCGTGACGCTCGGCGGCGCGGTGCACCATCCCGAGGTCGGCGAGTACGGCGCGGCCGAGCTGCACGTGGCGGGCGGCGCGCTGTTCGCGGGCACCCCGGAGGTCCAGACCGTGTGGATGAGCCACTTCGACGCGGTGAAAGACGTACC
>CAVBAM010000027.1:0-9934 GCA_963593315.1 Candidatus Methanomethylophilaceae archaeon
GTCGACCCGTCGGTGGACAGGTTGTGCGGCAGCGAGGACAGCGCATGCGTCTGGCAGGGAGACATCGCCAGCGGCACGCCGATCATCAGCAGGATATGGCATGCCATCACGTAGGGCAGCGGCGAGGTCGGGCTGGTGGTCAGCAGCAGCCCGCACGCCACGACGGAAAGCGCGAAGCCCGCAAGCGCCGGGATGCGGGCGCCTATTCTGTCGTAGATGCGGCCGGCCATCATGGACACGAATGCGTTGACGATGCCGCCGGGCAGCATGACCAGGCCGGCGAGGCTGACGGCCAGAAGCATCGAGTTCTGGTAGAACTGCGGCAGCACGTACATGGCGGCCAGCGTGATGCCGAAGTTCAGCATGACGCACAAAGCGCCGGTGCGGAAGCCCGGAATGGCGAACACGCGCAGGTCGATGACGGGCGATTTCATGGAAAGCTGGCGGCGCGAATACACCACGAGCGCCACGATGCCGACCAAAAGCGCGGCGATGACGGCCGGTGATCCCCAGCCGAACAGGCTCGCCATGCCCACGCCCAAAACGACGCCGCCGAAGCCGAGCACGGAGGTGATGACGGAGACGAAATCGATCGCGGGCTTCGTCAGCTCATACGGGTTCACCTGGAACTTCAGCGTGAAGGCGATGCCTGCGGCCAAAACCACGGCGAAGCTGAAGAACACGGCGTTCCACGAAATGGCGCCAATCAAAAAACCGGCGATGGTGGGGCCGACGGCGGACGCCGACATGATGACGAGCGCGTTGATGCCCATGGCCGCGCCGATCTTATGCGGCGGGATAACCTCGAGCACCATCGCGAACATGAGCGGCAGCACCAAACCCGTGCCGACGCCCTGGATGATGCGCCCGACGAGGCAGATGCTAAACGTGCTGGAAAAACCGCTGATGAGCGCACCGACCAAAAACGCCCCGAGCGCGAACAAGGTGATTTTGCGCGCCGAGAACCACTTCATCAGCAGGCTGGAGAACGGCAGGACGATGCCGATGGCCAGCATGTAGCCGACCACGAGCCACTGCACGAGCGACAGCTCCACGCCGAAGGTGGCGGAAAGCTGCGGCAGGGCGATGTTCAGCGCGGTTTCGCTGTACATGCCGGTGAAACCGCCGAGGTAGAGCCCCATGAGGGCCAGGTAGGGGTGCGGCACGCTCACGCGCGCCTGGGGGAGTGCTCCTTGCTTTGGTTGAGCCACGTGTTTCAACATCCTTTCAAAGGTGGCTTCCCGGCTGTCCGGGCCAAACGTAAGCAGGTAGATGATGCCGGCGGCAGGCGGTTGCGCTCGCCGCCGGTCGCCCCGCGCCCGAATTCCGGGCACTGTTTCCGAAATCGGGGCAACAAAAAAACGCCCGCGGCTTTGGAGCTACGGACGTCTCATATGGGCGAAACTACTTCACTGCTTTGAACAGCTCTGTATTGAAACACAAACGCAGGGGTCTTCGTAAGTGTTCGTTTCGTGAATTTGCAGGTGAGGAAGCGCGGGGAAGGGCTTGGTGTGAACCGCCGTCCCGCGTGTCCCTTTCCTTTGCGGCCCGTCACGGCCCCAGTTGCGTGCTGGCGTTGTGCTAGGCTTGTCGCAGCGCCAGCGAACCCCAACGCAACGAGGAGGCATGTCGTGAGCAAACCGCATATCCCGCTCGACGAGCTGCGCGCGAGCGTGGCTGCCTGCCGTCGCTGCCCGCTTGCCGACGGCCGCACGCAAACGGTGTTCGGCGTGGGAAACCCCCATGCGCGCGTGCTGTTCATTGGCGAAGCTCCGGGGCGTAACGAGGATGCGCAGGGAGAGCCCTTCGTCGGCGCGGCGGGGCAGTATCTCAACGAGCTGCTGGGCCTGGCGGGGCTGCGTCGCGAGGACGTGTTCATCGCGAACATCCTGAAGTGCCGCCCGCCCGGCAATCGCGACCCGCGCCCCGAGGAAATCCAGGCATGCACGCCCTTTCTGCGCGAACAGACGCGCACCATCGATCCGGAAGTGCTGGTTACGCTGGGGAAATTCTCCACGCAGTTTGTGCTGAAGACGCAGGTGGGCATCACACGCCTGCACGGACGCACCCTGCGCGCCGGCAAATTCTTGGTGTTCCCCATCTTCCATCCTGCCGCCGCACTCTACGACGGCGCCAAGCGTGAGGCGCTGGAGAACGATTTCGTCACCCTGGGGCAGGTGCTTGCCCAGCTCGACGAACGGCGGGCGCAGGAGTCCGCTATGGCGGGGGCTGTCGGGGCTGTCGCGGTCACCGGCACCGCCGAGGCCACCGGGGCCGCCCCGCAAGGCGCGCCGTCCAAGGAAACCGGACAGACAACGAACCAAACGGAAGGAAATCCCCGTGACTGAAAAGACGATCGCGCCCGCCGCAGATGAGGCGTTCGACCCCGAAACGTTCGATCCGATCGCTTACATCAATGAACCGCGTTGGCAGGCCTCGCGTCTGGGGCTTGGCCGCATCCGCGACCTGCTCGAGCGCCTGGGCCGCCCGCAGGACAAGCTGCGTTTCGTGCACCTTGCCGGCACGAACGGCAAGGGCAGCACGGGAGCCTATCTCGCAAGCATTTTGAAGGCTGCCGGTTATAAGGCGGGTTGGTTCTCCAGCCCCTATATCGAGCGCTTCGAGGAGCGCATCCGCGTTGACGGGCAAGACATTCCGCTTGACGACCTGCGACGCGTCACGCTCGAGGTGCGCGAACACGCTGAGCAAATATCGGTGGAAACCGGTGACCACCCTACGGAATTCGAGCTGATGACTGCCGTCGCGCTCACGTACTTTGCCCAGGTGGGATGCCAGGTTGTGGTGCTGGAGGTGGGGTTGGGCGGCAGGCTCGATTCCACCAACGTCATCGATGCGCCGGACGTCGCGGTCATCTGCCGCATCGGGCTCGACCATACTGCCTGGCTCGGCACGACCGTCGCCGAAGTCGCTGCCGAGAAGGCCGGCATCATCAAACCGGGTTCCGCGGTGGTGTCCTGGCCGCAGGAGCCCGAGGCGATGGCGGTGGTGCGCGACGCCGCGGCGGCTGCCGGCGATACCCTCGTCTGCCCCGACTTCGCCGAGCTTTTCATCCGCCCGGTGCGTCATCTGCCGCAAGGTGAGGCGAAGCCCGGTCAACCATCCGTCGTGCGCCCCTTCACGTATAAAGGCATCGCCTACGAAACGACGTTGCTCGGCACCTATCAGCCGCAGAACGCCGCCGTGGCGCTCGAGGCCGTCTTCGCGCTGCGCGGGCGGGGCCTTTTCCTTCCCGACGACGCGGTTTGCGAAGGCGTTGCCCAAACCCGTTGGGCGGGGCGCTTCGAAGTGCTCCCGCGCGTGGCTGGAAAGCCGACCGTGGTGGTCGATGGCGGGCACAACCCGCAGGGCGCCGTCGTGCTGGCGCAGTCCCTGGCCGACGTGTTCCCCGGACGTGAGGTCGTGCTGCTTTCGGGCGTGATGGCCGACAAGGACTACCCGGCCATGGTGCGTACGGTGCTGCCTCTTGCGGCGGGGCTGGTGGCGGTGACCCCCGACAACCCGCGCGCCCTGCCGGCCGCCGACTATGCGGCCGAGGCTGCCCGCGCGGCTGCCGAGCTGCCCGACGTTGCGGACGACCTGCCCATCTTCGCCGCCGAAACCTATGCGCAGGCGGTTGCGCGCGCCGAGGAGATGGCCGGAGCCGAGGGCATCATCTGCGCGTTCGGCAGTCTGTACAGCATTCATGAAACGAAAGAAGCCCTGCGCGGGGCAGGGCTTCTGTAGCGTCTCTATTCGGTTTGGGGCGGCGCGCCGATCTTGAAGTCCGGCCGTCGTCTCGCCGCACGGCGCATCACGCCGCCGCGCGCTGGCCGGCAACGCCCGCCGCTGCGCGAACCTTAGAGCGAGTCGATGTACTCGACCAGGTCGCCGACGGTCTCCAGACCCTCCGGCTCGCCGAAGTCGACGTCGCACTTCTCCTCCAGGTCGCAGATGAGCTCGACCATGTCGAGCGAGTCGATGCCCAGGGAATCGAAGGTGGAGTCGTCGTTGACGGTTTCGGGGTCGATGTCGAGATTCTCTTCCAGGACTTCCTTGACGGTGTCGATGGTAGCCATGTCGGCGTTCCTTTCAGTAGGTTGCAATGGGGGTATGGTATCACACATAAAGCAAGCCGGCCCGCGTGCGGACCGGCTTGCCCTCATTCAGCATATTCGCTGCTCAGCGCAGGCATTAATCCTTCTGCTTCAGCAGGCCGTAGCCACCGCCGCCGCGGCGGTACAAGACGTTGACCATGTTGGTGTCGCGGTCGGTGTAGGCGAAGAAGTCGTGGCCGAGCAGGTCGATCTGCACGAGCGCCTCTTCCTCGGTCAGCGGCTGGAACTCGATTTCCTTCACGCGAACGACCTCTTCATCGGCGGAAAGCTCGGCCATCAGGCTGTCGGGGTCGAACTCGGCGACGGGAGCCACGGCGTCCTCGCGCACCTTGCGATCGAGCACGCGGGTCTTGAACTTGCGCAGCTGGCGCAGCACCTTCGCGGCGGCCACGTCGATGGCGGCGTACATGTCCTCTTCGGCTTCCTCCACGCGCACGATATGGCCCTTGGTGCGAAGCGTGACCTCGCAGATGGCCGGCAGGGCGTTCGCGGGGTTCTTCTCCATTTGCAGAACGACTTCGGCGTCGAGCGGGTTAATGTCCATGACCTTCATGGAGTTGCCGATCTTCTCCTCGGCGTAGTCGCGCAAAGCTTCGGTGACGGGCATTTTGCGTCCGGTGACGGTAATGGTCATGATAACCACCTCTCCTCGGGGGTACAAAAAAGTTCGACTCGGAAAAAGGCCTGCTCAAAGCCGTATAGGCTATTGCGAGTTGCGGGGCTGGCCAACTCCTTTCGTCGAACCGATGAGACAAGCATAGCGCACTTTGCGCGGTTTTTACCGGCGATTTTCCCATCATTCGGAAACGATTTGAAAACGCTCGGACCACGTCTCCGGGCGTGGCCAAAACGGCTCTGGTAGACTGTCGTGAACTCGACGCGCGCGCCCGCGCCATCGCCGATCAGAAAGCAGGGACATGACCGACAGCCGCATCTACATTTCCGAGGTTCAAGGCCATCAAAGCCGCTACCAGAAGCTCATCCAGCTCACCCATTCGTCCACCCGCGCCGCCGGCGTCATGCTGCTTGCAGCGGTGGTCGCGCTCATTGTGGCCAACACCGCGGCCTACGATCCGTTCCTGGAATTCTGGCACACGCATGTCGGCATCAGTTTCGGCGAGGCCGAAAAGGAGATGTCGCTGGCGCACATCATCAACGACGTGCTGATGGCCATCTTCTTCCTGCTCGTCGGTTTGGAAGTGAAGTACGAGGTGACGGTGGGCGAGCTGACCAACATTCGCCAGGCGTTGCTGCCCATCATGGCGGCCGTCGGCGGCGTGGCGGCCCCCATCGTCATTTATTCGCTGTTCAACCTGGGCAATCCCGAAACCGCCGGCGCCTGGGGCGTGCCCACGGCGACCGACATCGCCTTCGCGTTGGGCATCCTGGCGCTTCTGGGCAACCGCGTGCCGGCCGGCGTGCGCGTGTTTTTAAGCACGCTCGCCGTGGCCGACGACATCATCGCCATCCTGGTCATCGCCATCTTCTACGGCCAGTCGCCCTCCCTTGGCTGGCTTGCGGCGGCGGGCGTGGTGCTTATCGTGCTCATCGCCATGAATCGCGGGCATATCTACTCGCTCGCACCGTATATCCTTCTCGGATGTGTTCTTTGGTATTGCGTGTACATGTCCGGCGTGCATTCGACCATCGCCGGCGTGCTTCTGGCCTTTACCATCCCGTCCGGTTCGCGCGTGAACCTGCGCACGTTTTCCGCCTGGTCGGGAACGAAGGTGCGCGAGGCGCATGAGGCCTACGACCCCGAAACGCCGGTGCTCGGGCAGGCCGGCTATATGAAGACGGTCGAACATCTCTCGCACGTGGCGCGCGAGGTGGTCCCGCCGGCCACGCGGTTGGAGCACAAGCTCTACCCGTGGGTGTACTTCGCCATTCTGCCGCTGTTCGCGCTGACCAACGCCGACGTCAGCTTCACCGGGCTTGACGTGGCGTCGCTGTTCGCCTCGCCGGTGTTCTTCGGCGTGTTCTTCGGTTTGGTTCTGGGCAAGCCCATCGGCATCATGCTCATGAGTTTCCTGGTGGTGAAAACCAAGCTGGCGAGCCTGCCCGAGAACGTGAACTGGCTGCATATGCTGGGTGCGTCCATCCTGGGCGGCGTGGGTTTCACCATGGCCATCTTCGTGGCGAACCTCGCGTTTACCGACGAGGTGCTCATCGCCACGGCCAAGCTCGGCATTTTGCTGGCGTCGCTTGTGGCCGGCGTCGTCGGCTTCACGTTTTTGCTGGTGCAGGCGCGCCGGGCGCAGAAGCGCGGCGTCGCCTTCGTGGAGGTGTCCGACGACGCCGACGCGCTTCCCACCGCCGCCCGCGAGTCAGTGCTCGACTCGAACGAGATCATGGGCGAGGCCGAGGGTCGTTAGGGAAACGCTGACTAATTAGGCAGCCATCCCAAGGGGTTCGTAACGAACGCGCTTCCAGCCCGCATGAGCGCCGCCTGCTTGCCCGGGCGCTCGCCTCGGTGTGCGCAAGCTGCGCAGACGGCCCGTCTGCGGCATTGCCTTGGAGTATACTTTCGCCTTACGAACTAGTTCCCAGCGAAAGGATAGCCATGGAAGCCGCCGCGATCGTGCTGGCCGCAGGTGCCGGAACCCGTATGAAGTCGAAGAAGCCGAAGGTCGCCCACGAGGTTTTGGGCCGCCCGCTCGTGCGCTGGGTTGTCGAGGCCGCGAAAGCCGCCGGCGCGGCGCGCGTCATCACCGTCGTGGGCCACGAACGCGAGCAGGTCATCCCGCTGGTCGAGGCCGACACGCAGGTGGTCGTGCAGGAAAAGCGCGACGGAACCGCCGGCGCCGTGCTCGTGTGCGCTGATGCCCTGGCCGATTTCGACGGCTCGCTCGTGGTGCTCACCGGCGACAGCCCGCTCATCAAGCCCGAGACCATCGCGCGCCTGACTGCCGTGCGCGACGAGAACGACGCGGCTGTGGTGGTGCTGACCATGAAGCTTGACGACCCGACCGGCTACGGGCGCATCATCCGCGACGCGGCGGGCCATGTCGAGCGCATCGTCGAGCAGAAGGACGCAACGCCCGAAGAGGCCGCCGTCAACGAGTGCAATTCCGGCTTCTACTGCTTCGACGCGCGTGCGCTGTTCGAGGCGCTCAAGCAGGTCAACGACGACAACGCTCAGGGCGAGCTGTACCTCACCGACGTGCTGGAGATCTGCCGCAAGGCCGGCCGCGCCGTGCTCGCGCTTCCCACCGACGATGCGACCGAGTGCCTCGGCGTGAACTCGCGCGTGCAGCTGGCCGAGGCCACGAAGGCCGCCCAGCGCCGCATCAACCACGCGCACATGATGGCGGGCGTCACCATGACCGACCCCGACCAGGTGTGGATCGGCCCGGACGTTTCCATCGATCCCGACGTGGAGCTTCTGCCGCAAACCTTCCTCATGGGCACCACCTCGGTGGGTGCCGACAGCGTCATCGGCCCGAACTCGCGCCTGACCGACACCAAGGTCGGCCGCGGCTGCGTCATCGAGGAGACCGTCGCCATCGAGGCGCAGCTCGACGATGAGGCCACCGCCGGCCCGCGCGCCTACCTGCGCCCGGGCACGCATCTGTGCGAGGGGGCGAAGGCCGGCACGCACGTGGAAATCAAGAAGTCGACCATCGGCGCGGGCAGCAAGGTGCCGCACCTGTCCTACATCGGCGACACCACTATGGGCGCGGGCGTCAACATCGGCGCGGGTTCGATCACCTGCAACTACGACGGCAAGAAGAAGTGGCCGACCGTCATCGGCGACGACGCGTTCATCGGCAGCGACACCATGATGGTCGCGCCGGTCACCATCGGCGCCGGCGCCATCATCGGTGCAGCTTCTTGCATTACTAAAGAAGTGCAGCCCGACTCGCTCGCGCTCACGCGTCCCGAGCAAGTGGAAATTCCCGGATGGGCTGCGAAGAAGCGCGCCAAGCAGGCCGCGGGCGAGTAGAATAGCCGCTATCTGACAACTTTCTAGGCGATGCGAAGGAGCACGCGCATGACTGCGGAGATGGAAAAGAAGAAGCGTATGGCCCTGTTCTCGGGTTCCACCAATCCCGAGCTTGCTGACGAAATCGCTCGTGAGCTGGGCGTTTCGCTGGGCAACGTGAAGCTGGAGAAGTTCGCGAACGGCGAAATTTACGCCCGCTACCTGGAAAGCGTCCGCGGCGCCGACGTGTTCATCGTGCAGTCGGTGTGCGGTTCGGCCGCCGGCTTCGACGTCAACGACGCGCTCATGGAACTGCTCATCATGATCGACGCCGCCAAGCGCGCCAGCGCCCACAGCGTCAGCGCCGTCATCACGCATTACGGCTACGCCCGCCAGGACCGCAAGGCCGCCCCGCGCGAGCCCATCACCGCCAAGCTCGTGGCCGACCTGCTCACCGCCGCCGGCGCCGACAACATCATCGCCATCGACTTGCACCAGGACGCCATCCAGGGCTTCTTCGACACGCCGGTCAACCATATGACCGCGATGCCCATCTTCGTGGATTACTTCAAGCAGATGGGCTTCGACGCCGCCGATCTGTGCGTGGTTTCCCCCGACGTGGGCCGCGCGAAGGCCGCGAAGAAGTTCTCCACGCTGCTCGATTGCGACATCGCCATCATGCATAAGGACCGCCCCAAGCACAACCAGGCCGAAATCACGGCGCTCATCGGCGACGTGAAGGACAAGATCTGCATCTTGAACGACGACATGATCGACACGGCGGGCTCGCTTGTGGCGGCGGCCACCACGCTTCAGGCCAAGGGCGCCAAGAAGGTCTACGCCTGTGCCACGCATGGCCTGTTCAGCGGCCCGGCTTACGACCGCATTGCCAACAGCTGCATCGAGGAGGTCGTGGTCACCAACGCCGTGCCCGTGCCGCTCGAGCGCCAGACCGGCAAGATCAAGGTGCTCACGCTTGCTCCTTTGTTCGCGCAGACCATCAAGAACGTCTACAACAATGGCTCGGTCGCGAGCCTGTTCGAATAGGCAGCCATGTTTCTCATCGTCGGCCTGGGCAATCCGGGCGAGGAATACGAGCACACGCGCCACAACGCCGGCTTCGACACGGTGGACTTGGTGGCCGAGGCCGCGGGCGCGCGCTATTGGAAAACTGAATGCGGGGCGCTGACGGCCAAGGGCGTCTGGCGCGACCACGACGTGGTGCTGGCCAAGCCGCAAAGCTATATGAACACCTCCGGCGGCCCGGTGAAACAGCTCATGAACGCCTACGGCGTCAAGCCCGACCACCTGATCGTCATCCACGACGAGCTCGACATCGACCCGGGCACCATCCGCGTGAAGTTCGGCGGCGGGCATGCGGGTCACAACGGCCTGCGCTCCATCTGCGACAAGCTGGGCACGCGCGACTGGTTCCGCGTGCGTTGCGGCATCGGGCGCCCGCCGGGACGCATGCCGGTGGTCGATTGGGTGCTCGGCCGCCCGAAGAAGGAAGCGGCCGACGACTTCGCGCAGGCGTGCGATTTGGGCAGCCGCGCCGCGCTTTCCTTGGTAACCGACGGGTTGGAGAAAACCCAGCAGCAGTTCAACTAACGCTCAAGGCTGCTTGCATGCAAGGCCGGCTGGCTACATATTCCCTGTTCACTATCGTGGTGCTGACGGCGGCTTGCGGAAATCTCTCGCAGACTGCCGTCAATGCCATGATGACCGCCATTGTCGGCGAATTCGGTGTCGGGGTGGAGCTGGGCCAGTGGCTCACTACCGGCTACATGCTGGTTCTCGGCGTGACGGTGCCGGCGGTCACCTGGATGGCGAAGCGCCTCAGCGCGCGGCAGCACGTTCTCGCCGGGCTTGTGTGCCTGCTTGCCGGCGCTCT
>CAVBAM010000028.1:0-9507 GCA_963593315.1 Candidatus Methanomethylophilaceae archaeon
GCCGCCGGCGTTATCGGCGCGCTCATGTCGCTGTCCATCTTCCCGGGCAACGCGGCCAAGTACGCCAACGTCCTGCAAACGGAGGAGGCGGACTTCGCCGAGGACATCCAGCAGGTCGACTATTCGGAAATCCCCATCATCGACCGCAGCTCGGCGTCGCTTTTGGGCAACCGCGCCATGGGCAACATCCCCGAATACGTCAGCCAGTTTGAAATCGCCGAAACCTACAGCCAGATCAACTACCACGGCACCCCGGTGCGCGTGAGCCCGCTCGGTTACGCCGACCTGTTCAAGTGGCTGACGAACCGCTCCGAGGGCATTCCGGCCTACGCGCTGGTGGACATGACCACGCAGGACGCGCAGATCGTCAAGCTCGGCGACAACGCCATCTTCTACTCGCAGTCCGAGCCGCTTGCGCGCAACATCGACCGCTACGTGCAGCTGAAGTACCCCTTCTACATGTTCGACGAGAAGGCCTTCGAAATCGACGAGGACGGCCAGCCTTGGTGGATCTGCCCGGTGCAGACACGCACCATCGGCTTGTTTGGCGGCACTACCATCGATCGCGTCGTCATGGTGAACGCCACCACCGGCGAGTGCACCGACCTGTCCATCGACGAGGTGCCCGAGTGGGTCGACCGCGCCTATCCGGCCGAGCTGCTCATCGAGCAGTACAACTGGTCGGGCAAGTACCAGGACGGCTGGCTGAACAGCTGGCTGGGTCAGAAGAACGTCGTGCAGACCACGCCCGGCACCGATGGCAACCTCGGCTACAACTACATTGCCAAGGACGACGACGTGTGGGTCTACACCGGCGTCACCTCGGCCACGGCGGACAACTCCATCGTCGGCTTCGTGCTGGTCAACCAGCGCACGGCCGAATCGCACTACTACGCGGTGGCCGGCGCCACCGAGGAATCGGCCATGCAATCGGCCGAGGGCGCGGTGCAGAACCTGCGCTACGAGGCCACGTTCCCCATCCTCATCAACGTCTCCGAGCAGCCGACGTACTTCATGGCCCTTAAAGACAACGCCGGCACGGTGAAGAAGTTCGCGATGGTGGATATCCAGCACTACCAGAACGTGGCCGTGGGCGACACGGTTGCCGAGACGCAGAAGTCCTACCAGGCGATGCTCGCGACTTCGGGCTCCTTGGCATCTGGCGGGCAGGCGAGCGCCACCGAGGAAGCCTCCGGCATCATCCGCAGCATGACGCAGGCGGTCATGGACGGCAACTCGCACTTCTACGTGACGCTCACCGACTCCAGGGCCGTTTACGACTTCGCGCTGCCGGCCATGCTCGACATCGTGGCGTACAAGGAAGGCGACGCGATTTCCTTCATGTACATCCCGGGCGATTCCACGAATTCGGTTCAGAAAATCGTTGACAGCACCGAAAGTTCTGATAGTATGAAACAGCTTTCGTCGCAAACCACCGCAAGCACGGGCGCAACGTCCGCCGAAACGGAGGAAGCGAAGAAGGCGTCGTAACACACCAGTTCCGCTGCCAAAGACAGCAGGCACCGCAAGGTTCAATTGCGCGCAAGCGCAGCCCGCCGAGGTGGTTGTTCAGCATCGCGCTTAAACGACCCCCTGAGTCTTTATGACGGCAGGGGGTCGTTCTTTTTCTCAAGCACGACTCCACCCGCATGGGGCGGAACCCGATGCATGAGAAGAAGGAGGTGTACATATGCCGAACGCAAAGAACGTATCTATGCTCGATCAGATCAAGTCCGACCTGGAGGGTGCAGGTGCCGTGTGGGTCGTGGACGCTTGCGGTCTTACCGTCAAGGAGGTCCAGGCTCTGCGCAACGCCGTTCGCGAGTCCGGCGCAACCATGAAGGTGTACAAGAACACCGTCATGCACATCGCGCTGTCCGAGTCTGAACTGCCGACGCTCGACGACATCCTGCATGGTCCCAGCGCATTCGTGTTCGCCGGCTCCGACGTGGCTGCTGCCGCCAAGGCCGTCAAGGAATTCGCGAAGACCAACGAGAACCTGCAGATCAAGGGTGGTCTGATGGAGGGCAAGGCCGTCAGCGCAGCAGAGGTGGAGGCCATCGCTTCCCTGCCTTCTCGCGAGGAGCTCTACGCTCACATCGCCGCTGCCATCAACGGCGTTGCTACCGGTCTGGCTACCGCCATCAACGGCGTGCCGCGCGGCCTGGCTCAGGTCACGAAGGCCGTTGCCGACACGAAGGCCGCCTAAGGCTTTCACCTGCAGCATGAAACGTGCTGCCTAACGCATTTGTGAATTCGGTTGGGGCAAGGAAGCCCCGGCCCTATGAAAGGAAACTAACATGGCTGTTTCTCGCGAAGAGATCATCGAGGCTCTGAAGGAAATGTCCCTGCTCGAGGCTTCTGAGCTGGTCAAGGACATCGAGGAGACCTTCGGCGTGTCCGCCGCTGCTCCGGTCGCCGTCGCTGCCGCTCCGGCTGCTGGCGCTGCTGCCGCCGAGGAGAAGTCTGACTTCGACGTCGTGCTCGAGGGCTTCGGCGACAACAAGATCGCCGTCATCAAGGCTGTCCGTGAGATCACGGGCCAGGGCCTGAAGGAAGCCAAGGAGACCGTCGAGGGCGCTCCGACCACCATCCAGGAGGGTGTCGCCAAGGACAAGGCCGAGGAAATGAAGAAGGCCCTGGAAGAGGCTGGCGCTGCTGTCTCCCTGAAGTAAATCCTCTCTCTTTACTAGAGAAAGCGTTTTACAGGACCCGCTGCATCAAGGTGCGGCGGGTCCTTTTCTGTCCGGGCGCGGCGTCCGATGCGGCCGCCGCGCGGTTGCGGTGCCGCCCCCGCCGTCGGCCGCAAATCGCTGCGCCGCCGGCTGTCTGCGGCGTCCGCCGCCGACGCTCGATGGCATCCGCCGCCAAGGCGTTTCCCCAGCCGAAAACGGCTTGGCAACGGATGCGGCATCGGCGGTGTGCGGCGTGTAAGGTGCAGGAAGCAAGCAACAACGGCAAGGGAAGGAGCGCGCGTGGAAGCCGGTTACTTCAAGACGTGCTGGAACGACATCAAGGAAACGCCGGGCTGGTTGGCGAAGGTCCTGCTGCTCGGCTTGGTTTTCATGATTCCCATCTTCGGGCAAATCGTGGTTTTCGGCTATGTGTACGGCTGGGCGCGCGAAGCCGCCTGGAAGATGAAAACGCCTATGCCCGCGCGCATTTTCGGCAACGAGGATGGTCGCCTGTACAGTCGCGGCTTCTTCATGCTCGTCATCGCCTTTGTGTATAGCCTGATTCCCAATATCGCCGAGTCGGCATGGGACGCCATGGCCGGGCGCGGCCTGGATACGGCGTCCGACATGGTGTTTGGCTCGGGGATGCATGGCGTGCTGCCCGATTTGATGATGCTTCTGCTGTTCCTCGCGCTGAGCCTTTTCTGCACGCTGTTCGCCGAGGTCGGCTGCATGCGCTCCACCGTGTACTGCCGCTTGGCCCCGGGTTTCCAGGTCACGCGCGTGTGGGCCATGATGCGCCATGACTCGCGCGGCGTCGGCCGCATCCTTTTGATGAGCATCGTCATGGCGGTCGTCATGTACGTCGTTATTTCGCTATTCGTGCTGTTTGTGGGCATGCTCTTCGGTGGCGTCGCCCTGGGCGCGTTCGCAACGGGTCTCGACTCCCAGTCGGTGTTCGGCTCGGTTGACCCGCTCTTCCTTATATTGGCCGTCATCGCCGTCATCGTATTTGCTGCAGTGTTCACGTACCTGGTTTGCTGCATGGCCGTGTTCTCGCTATTGGTGCAGGTGCGCGCGTGGGGACATTGGACGAGCCAGTTCGACGTGCCGGCATGGGGCGGTCAAGACGACCCAATGCCGTTTGAACGTTACGGGAATCCGCAGAGGTAGGTTGCGTTGGCGAATAGTGAATCCAAGCACCCGCAGGGTCGCAAGTCCGGCGCGGGCCGAAAGCCTAACGCGCAGCGGGGCGGCAGGCAGGGGGCCGCTCAAGGCCGTAAGCGCGCCGCCGAGCAACCTGCGCAGCCGACCCGTCCCCCGCGCAGCGCGTTTTTGCCGGTAAGCCGCGCGGACATGGACGAGCGCGGTTGGGACCAGTGCGACTTCGTGTTCGTGTGCGGCGACGCGTACGTGGACCATCCGTCGTTTGGCATGGCCATCATCACGCGCATCCTGGAGGCTAACCACTACAAGGTGGGCGTTATCTGCCAGCCCGACTGGCACGACCCCGCCAGCGTTACCGTGCTCGGGCGCCCGCGCCTGGGCTTCCTCGTTTCCTCGGGCAACATGGATTCCATGGTGAATCACTACACGGTGGCGAAGAAGCGCCGCAGCTCCGACGCGTTCGCGCCGGGCGGCAAGATGGGCTTGCGCCCCGACCACGCGACCGTCGTGTACGGCAACCTCATCCGCCGCACCTACAAGGACGTTCCCATCATCTTGGGCGGCATCGAGGCGAGCCTGCGCCGCCTTGCCCATTACGACTACTGGTCCGACAAGCTCAAGCGCTCCATCCTGCTCGATTCGGGCGCCGACCTGCTCAGCTATGGCATGGGGGAGCACTCCATCGTGGAGGTTGCCGACGCGCTCGCCGCGGGTCTTTCCATTCACGACATCACGTTCATCGACGGCACGGTGGTGCGCGCGAAATCGCTCGAGCACGTTTACGACTACGAGCTGCTGCCCAGCTTCGACTCCATGCAGGCCGACAACCTCAACTACGCGAGAAGCTTCGACGTGCAGTACCGCAACAGCGACCCGTTCACGGGCAAGCGCCTGGTGGAGCCTTATTCCGACCACGAATTCGTGGTGCAGAACCCGCCCTCGAAGCCGCTGACCACCTCCGAAATGGACGCGGTGTATCGCCTGCCGTACGCGCGCGCGTATCACCCGATGTACGACGAGGTTGGCGGCGTGCCCGCCATCCGCGAGGTGAAGTTCAGCTTGACCAGCAACCGCGGGTGCTTCGGCGAATGCTCGTTCTGCGCTTTGACGTTCCACCAGGGGCGCATCGTGCAGGTGCGCAGCCACGAGTCCATTATCGAAGAGGCGAAGCAAATGGTCGCCGACCCCGATTTCAAGGGGTACATCCACGACGTGGGCGGGCCGACGGCCGACTATCGCGCTCCGGCGTGCGAGGCGCAGCTCAGGCGCGGGGCCTGCCGCAACAAGCACTGCCTCTCGCCCGCGCCGTGCCGCAAGCTCAACGCCGACCATTCGGATTACCTGTCGCTGCTGCGCCGGTTGCGTGAGTTGCCGGGCGTGAAGAAGGTGGTCGTGCGCTCGGGCATTCGCTTCGATTTCGCGTTAGCCGACAAGGACGGCGGGCGCGCCTTCGTGCGCGAGCTGTGCGCGCATCACGTGAGCGGCCAGCTGCGTGTCGCGCCCGAACATGTTTCCAACGCGGTGCTCGGCGTGATGGGCAAGCCGCAGCATGCGGTCTACGAGCGCTTCGTGAAGCTGTTCGAGGAAGCCAACGCCGAATGCGGCCT
Source organism: Candidatus Methanomethylophilaceae archaeon (assembly GCA_963593315.1). Taxonomy (GTDB): domain Bacteria; phylum Actinomycetota; class Coriobacteriia; order Coriobacteriales; family Eggerthellaceae; genus Senegalimassilia. Next base: position 5,450 of record CAVBAM010000028.1, read on the forward strand.
GAAGCAGTTCGTGGTGCCCTATTTGATGTCCTCGCACCCCGGCAGCACGCTCGACGAGGCCATCGAGCTGGCGGAATACGTGCGCGACATGGGATTCAATCCCGAGCAGGTGCAGGATTTCTACCCGACGCCGTCCACCATTTCGACCGTCATGTACTTCACGGGGGTTGACCCGCGCACCATGGAGCGGGTGTACGTGCCGAAGAAGCCGCATGACAAGGCGCTGCAGCGCGCGCTCATTCAGTATCGCGACCCGAAGAACCGCGACCTCGTCTTCGAGGCGTTGCGCCAGGCGGGCCGCATGGATTTGGTGGGCTACGACAAGAAATGCCTCATCCGTCCGCGTAAGGACGGCAAGCCGGCCGCGAACTCGCGCAAGGGCGGCAAGAGAGCTGCCGGCGCCGGCAAAGGTGGGGCAAGGGCCACGAGTTCTCGTAAAGGCGGCAAGCCGGCCGCAGCGGGCAAGGAGCAGCGTAAGGGGCAGAAGGGCTCGGCTGCCGCTTCGAAGGCCGGTGCGACCGCGTCGAAACGCGGCGGCAAGGCCGGTGGCGCGGGAAAGCGCGGCGCTTCCGCTGCCGCTCGTCGGTCAGGTGGGCACGGAGGAGAGCATTCGCCGCGTAAAGGCGCTAAATCCTAGGGGATTCAAGGGTATAATAGGTTAACAATGGTTTCCGGCGGTTTCGCCGGAGCCCGACTACCTTGCGACCGAGGCGCGTGAAAGGCGGCGATGCGCGCAATGAAAATCTCGACGAAAGGCCTCTACGCGGTGCGGCTCATGCTCTATTTGGCCGAGCATGACGGCGGCGGTCCCGTTTCGCTCAAAGAGGTTTCCGAATCCCTGGGCATTTCCAAGAAGTACCTTGAGCAGATCGTTTCCAACGTCGTTACCGCGAAGCTCGTGCGATCGGTGCGCGGCGCGGCTGGCGGCTATCAGCTGTCGAAGCCGGCGAGCGTCATCACCGTACTCGACGTGCTGCGCGTGACCGAAGGGTCGCTCGCGCCGGCGTCGTGTCTGGAAAACGACACGTTCGAATGCGACATGGAGACGCCGTGCATGGAACTGGGGGTATGGCGGGGGCTGTACCGGGTGATCAACGAGTACCTGGGAAGCATCACGCTGCAAAGCGTCATCGATCAGAACTCAGCCGTCGCGGCGGACAGCTATTCGATTTAGGGAAAGGACGTAGGCTTCGCGCTTGCGTCCTTTTTTCAAGCGTTATCCCAGTTCAAAGAGGGGAGTCTTCGCTAATATCCTGTATGCCGCTAGGCAATACGGGAAATTTTTTCGCGAATAATATTGACAATGCCTACAGACATAGTAGGATACGGGTCATACCAAAGCAGTTGCGTCCGACAAGCGGCCGGATGCTGGATGACGAGAGGACATCTCATGGCAATTCACAAGAGCGTTTCCGAACTGATCGGCAAGACCCCGCTGGTGGAGCTGACCAACTACGAGAAGAACCACAACCTCGAGGCCACCATCGTCGGCAAGGTCGAGCTGTTCAACCCCGCCGGTTCGGTGAAGGACCGCATTGCCAAGGCCATGCTCGACAAGGCCGAGGCTGCCGGCAAGCTGAATTCCGAGACGGTCATCATCGAGCCCACGTCCGGCAACACCGGCATCGGCCTGTCCGCCATCGCGGCGGCCCGCGGTAACCGCATCATCATCACCATGCCGGAGACCATGTCCATCGAGCGTCGCAATCTCATGAAGGCCTACGGCGCCGAGCTGGTGCTCACCGACGGCAGCAAGGGCATGAAGGGCGCCATCGCCCGCGCTCAGGAGCTGTCCGAGGAAATCCCGAACTCCTTCATTCCCAGCCAGTTCACGAACCCGGCGAACCCGGAAGTGCATGAGGCCACCACGGGCCCCGAGATTTGGGCCGACACCGAGGGCAAGATCGACATCTTCGTCGCCGGCGTGGGCACGGGCGGCACGCTTTCGGGCACCGGCAAGTTCCTGAAGTCGAAGAACCCCGACATCAAGGTTGTCGCGGTCGAGCCGGCCGGTTCCCCGGTGCTGTCCGAGGGCCATGGCGGCGCGCATAAGATCCAGGGCATCGGCGCCGGTTTCGTGCCGGACACGCTGAACACGGAAATCTACGACGAGGTGCTGCCCATCACCGACGAAGAGGCCTTCGAGGCCGGTCGTGAGCTGGCGGGCAAGGACGGCTTGCTGGTGGGCATCTCTTCCGGTGCCGCCGTCGCCGCCGCCACGAAGCTGGCGCAGCGCCCCGAGAACAAGGGCAAGGTCATCGTCGCCGTCCTCCCCGACACCGGCGAGCGCTACCTCTCCACCGCGATGTTCAACTTCTAAAATAGGTGTCGCGCCTGACGGCGCTTTCGAAACCTGCGCGAGCTTTCGCTCGCGCCTACAAAAAACCTCGGAAGTAGGGTCGAGCGACAGCTCGGCCCTTTTTAGATAGCGCCGCAAGGCGCGTCACCTTTTTTCGGATGGGCCGGCGGATCGGTCAGCCTGCCGATCTCCGCTTTGCTTTGACGCGCTACACTGTTGCTTGCGAAAAACGGCGGCGCGCGGAAGGCGGTACGGTATGGATGATCATTCGAACAGGTGCGGGGGCCCGGGGCAGGGCGCTCCCGAAGATTGCGGGGCTCGAAACTCCGGCACCGCAAGCCAACATGAGGCAAGCTCCGCCCAGGCCATGCTCGACTTCATCGAGTCTTGCCCGAGCATGTTCCATACGGCGGCGACGCTGCGGGCGCGCCTGGACGCGGCGGGCTTCACGTATCTGCCCGAAAGCGCTCCCTGGCACATCGAGCGCGGCGGCCGCTACTACACGGTGCGCAACAATTCCAGCGTCATCGCTTTTAAGGTGGGTTCGGCGCTCGACAACTACCACTTTCAACTGACGGCGTCGCATTCCGACTCGCCAACCTACAAGGTGAAGGCCCGCCCGGAAATTGCCGGACCTGCCGGCTACCTGCGCCTCAACGTCGAAGCTTACGGCGGCGTCATGGACCACACCTGGTTCGACAAGCCGCTGTCGGTCGCCGGCCGCGTCGTGGTGCGCGCGAACGGCCGCATCGAAAGCCGCCTGTTCGCACCCGACGCCGACCTGCTCATCATCCCGCGCGTGCCCATCCATCTGGATCGCGAGGCGAACTCCGGATTCGCGCCGAACCGAGCGGCCGACCAGTGCCCGCTCTTCTCGGCGGGCGAGCTTGCGTCGGGCGCCTTCGACGAAATGGTCGCCGCGGGCGTGGACGTCGCGCCCGAAAACGTGCTGGCGCGCGATCTGTTCCTGGTGAATCGCGAACGGCCGCGCGTGTGGGGCTTGCGCGACGAATTCGTTTCCGCGCCCCGTCTTGACGACCTGGCCTGCGCCTACATTTCCCTCGAGGCGTTCCTCGCAACTGAAAACGACCATGATGTCTCGGTGTTCTGCTGCTTCGACAACGAAGAGGTCGGCTCGAACACCAAGCAGGGAGCCATGTCCACCTTCCTGCGCGACACGCTTGAGCGCATCAACGCGCGCTTGGACCTCACGCCCGACGACCTGCGCTGCGCGCTGGCGAAAAGCATGCTGGTGAGCTGCGACAACGCCCATGCCATCCATCCGAGCCACCCCGAGCGCTACGACAGCGAAAATCAAGTGCGTCTCAACGCCGGCCTGGTGGTGAAGGAGGCCGCGAACCAGAAGTACTGCACCGACGCGTTCAGCCGCGCCGTGTTTTGCGCGGTGTGCGAGAATGCCGGCGTGCCGCTGCAGGCGTATGCGAACCGCAGCGACATGCCGGGCGGCTCAACCCTGGGAAATCTGTCGAACATCCAGGTGAGCATGCATGGCGTTGATGTGGGCCTGCCGCAGCTGGCCATGCATTCCAGCTACGAGACGGCCGGCGCGCGCGACGTCGAGGCGGGCATTGCGGCGCTTTCGGCCTTCTACGCCGCCGACCTGCGCATCGCCGACGCCGACGGCGCGACGATCGCCTAACGAGCCTTCGCGGCGAGGGCGTACGGATCGCCAACGCTTCCAAACAAAAGTAGCGGGCCTGCAGGGGGAGTCTCCTTGCAGGCCCGTCGTCGTATCCGC
>CAVBAM010000029.1:0-9308 GCA_963593315.1 Candidatus Methanomethylophilaceae archaeon
CGCCGGCTTAGCGCGCGGCAGCCTTCCACGCGTCGACAAGCTCGGCCGCGGCAGCACGCGGGTCGTCGGCTGCGCATACGGCCGACACCACAAAGAACCCATCGACGCCCGTGCGCGCAAGCGGGGCGATGTCGGCCAGCTTCACGCCGCCGCCCACCACGATGGGCACCGGGCTTGCAACATGCAGTTCACGCAGATCGTCGAGGCTTTTCGTGATGACGGTGCCGTCGGGGGCAAGCCCGCAGTCGCGCTTGGTGGCGGTTTCATGCAGCGGGCCCACACCCAGGTAATCGACCAGCGACATGTCGGCAGTCTTGACGTATTCCAGCATTTCCGCTGTTCTGGCCGAAAGGCCCACGATGGCGTCGGGGCCAAGCAGAGACCGGCACGCTTCAACCGGTATGTCGGTTTGTCCCACGTGCACGCCATCGACCTTCACACCTTGAAGGCGCGCCGCGTAGACGGCGTCGAGACGGTCGTCGATTAGCAGCGCCACGCGCTCGGATGCGCCCGCACGCTCGATCACGCGCGCAACCTGCGCCGTGCACTCAATGAGCTCGCGCGCGGAGCACTCCTTCGAACGGACCTGTACGCAAGTGAAACCCGCGTCGATCGCCTGCGCGACAATATCGGGAACCGGACGGCCCAGCGTGTTTTCCGGGCCCAAAACCAAATAGGCCGAAATGTCGAGCGCGTCTCGCATGCTCATTTCGCGTCTCCTTCGTTCAAGATGCTCTCCACGGAACGCACCTTCTGCTCCATCATGTTCGAATAACCCGGGCGGACATCGGCCTTCAGGACGACCTCGGTGCGGATGCCGCGCTCGGCTAAGACGAAGGTCGCGTCGCGCACCACGCGCATGACCTCGTCCCATTCGCCTTCTATTTCGGTGAACATGGAATTCGTTTTGCAGGCAAGCCCCGACTGACGGATAACCCGTACCACCTCGGCGACATGGTCGGCAAGTTCGTCGCCTACGCCGAAAGGCGCGATTGCAACCGCTACCAGCGTGTTCATGGTGCCCCTACGCCTCCTCGACGCTAAGCGGGCAGCCGGCAACGTCGGCAGCCGTCGCGCGGTACAGCTCGTCGATGAAGGCGACCTTGAAGCTCGCCGGGGCATCGGCGGCCGCAGCGGCGCGTGTACCCGCGACGTCGTAGTGCGCAACGCCGGCGAGCGCCGCCGTGAAGGGATCGGCCTGCGTGGCGTAGACCGCGAGCACCCCGCCCTGTGAGCAACCGAAGCCGGTGACCTTGCCCATGAGCGCGCTGCCGCCTTCAAGATGGACGACCGTCTTGCCGTCGGTCACCAAATCGACCTCGCCGGACACGGCGACCGCACCTTCGATGAAGCGAGCCAGCGCAACCGCCGCCGCGCGCGCGGCCTCGACCGTGTCGGTCGTGTCCACCCCGCGTGCGCGGGAAAGGTCGTCGGCGGTACCGGACAGGCCCCAAAGGCCGGCGAGCGCGATGATTTCGGACGCATTGCCGCGCACGATTTTCGGCGGGAATTCGCGCGCCTGCTCAAGCAGCTTCGTGCGCAGGCTGCCGATGCCGATGCCCACGGGATCGAGCACCCAAGGCTTGCCGGCAGCACAGGCGGCCTTCGCCGTTGCCGGGATGGTTTCCTCGTACACAGGGAAAAGCGTTCCCATGTTCATATACACGGCGTCGCCTGCCGCAACCAGGGTTTCCCCCTCGTCGGGAAGGTAGACCATGGCAGCCGATCCACCGACCGCGAGCTGCGCGTTGGCGACGAAGTCGATGGTGACGGTGTTGGTGATGGAACCCGCGAGCGGATTGTTGGCGCGAACCCCATCGACAGCGCGGGCGATGTTTTCCCGAAGCGTGCTTTCTGCGAGCATATTCGTCTCCTTTGATGCGCAGGAACGCTGCGGGCAGAAAGGAAAACGCCCCCTCAAACGGGGAAGATATGCTCCCTACGCCAGCACTACCTGGACAGGTTCGAAGAGTTGGGACTTTAGCCCTCTCAGCGTTGGCGATTATCGCCGCGGCACCCCTGCATGTACATTGTGGGGCACATGGTACACCCGCAGGGCAAGGGAGATGGCGAGAAAGTTGGCGAACGGCCGGCTCAGCCGAGCGCTTCCTCGACCCGGGCACGCAGCAGATCGCCCTCATGCATCTCGACGTCGCTTTCGAAGGCGTACGTCTCCATGGTCCTGTTGGCAACGGGAACCGGTTGCGCAGCCACGCCGTCACCCGGTTCATCGGATTCGACAAGCCACGTGAGATTTCGAACCCGCAGGCGTGCGATCGGCTTGCGTGGGGAAAGCAGCTCGAGCTCCCCGCCTTCGCGAAAACGATTTTGGCAGGTCGCCTCCACGCGCCAGGCATCCTCCCCCGCCGGCTGACAAGCCGTGACCGTCGCGACATGCAGGCAATCCTTATCATAGCCGTCGCGCTCCAAGCGCTGCGAGGGGCTTCCATAGTAGAAGCCGGTCGTATAGGGGCGATGCGAGATCGCATACAGGTCATCCATCACCTCGCAAGGCTGCGCCCCGTCCATAACCGAACGGTACGCATGCACCGCCGTCGCCACGTAGAAGGCCCGCTTGTTGCGCCCTTCGATCTTGAAGGAATGCACGCCCGCGCGCGCCAGCTCGTCGAGATGCTCGATCATGCAGAGGTCGTTTGCGTTCATGACGTAGGTTCCGCGCACGTCCTCCTCTATTGGATAGAACGCGCCCGGACGCTTCTCCTCCACCAGGGCGTAGCTCCAACGACACGGCTGGGCGCAATGCCCTTTGTTGCCGGAACGCCCGGTCATGGCCGCGGAAAGAAGGCAGCGCCCCGAATAGGCCATGCACATGGCGCCATGCACGAAAGCCTCCAGCTCAAGGGCGCGCGGGGCGGCGGCGGAAAGCTCGGCAATGTCCTCGATGCCCATCTCGCGGGCAAGCACCACGCGCGCCGCGCCTAGGTCGTACCAAGCGGCCGCCGCGGCGGCGTTCGCCACCGAAGCCTGCGTGCTCACATGGCGCGCCACATGCGGCGCATAGCGTCCTGCCAGGGAAAACGCGCCCAGGTCGCCTAAGATAAGCGCATCGGCGCCCGCGTCGTCGATGGCCTCGAGATAGGCGGGCAGCTCGGAGAGGTCCTTCTGGTTCATGAGCGTGTTCACGGTCACGTGAACCGCCACGCCCGCCGCGTGGGCTCGGGCGACCGCTCCGGCAAGTTCATCGAGCGGGAAGTTGTCCGCGCGCTGACGCATACCGAAACGATCGGTGGCAAGATAGACCGCATCCGCGCCAAAGCGGATGGCGGCATCGAGCTGGCTGGGGCCGCCGGCAGGAGCGAGCAGCTCGCACGAAGAAAAATCGGACATGCGGCGAAAACCCTACTGCGGGTCGTACGTCACGCGGGCGCCCTGCGGCGTATCCTCGATGACGAAGCCCAGGCCGACCAGGCCATCGCGCACGGCGTCGGCACGCGCCCAGTCCTTATTGGCGCGCGCGTCGGCACGGGCCGCGAGCAGCGCATCCGCAGCCTCAACGGCGTCGACGCCATCGTAGTCCGCCAGCTGCTTGGCAAGGTCGACCACCTCGATCGGGTACGCCTGTCCCGCCTCCTCGTAATCCTGCGGGGCTACTTCCACGCCGAATACGCGCATCAGCGTGGTGATGGTTTCGCGCGCATCGCGCACGGCGGGCACGTCGGAAAGGCTCAGAGTCTTGTCGCCGGCTTGCGTATTCATCAAGCTGACCAGGTCAAACACCTCGCCCAAGGCGCGGGGTGCATTGAAGTCGTCATCCATGGCCAAAACAAACGCCACGCGCGCCGATTTCGAAGCGCGCATAATTTCGCGCGTATCGAGCGGGCTGGGCACATCCTGGGCGTTCTTCATCTGCCAATCGAGGTTGCGCACCGCGTTCTCAATGCGGCCAAGCGCGGCCTCGGCCTCATCCAAGCGCTCCTTGGAGAAATCGAGCGGGCTGCGGTAGTGGGTTTGCAGCATCAGGAAACGCAGCACCTCGGGACGCGTCGTGGCGAGGATGTCGCGCAGCAGCAGGAAATTGCCCAGCGATTTCGACATCTTCTCATGGTTGATCTGCAGCATGCCGCCGTGCATCCAATGGTTGGCGAACGTGCAGCCGCAAGCCGCCTCGGACTGCGCACGCTCGTTTTCATGATGCGGGAACACCAAATCGGCACCGCCGCCGTGGATGTCGAAGGGCAGGCCCAGGTACTTGCGCGACATGGCCGAGCACTCGATGTGCCAGCCCGGACGCCCCTGGCCCCAGGGGCTTTCCCACGAAGGCTCGCCGGGTTTGGCCGCCTTCCATAGCGCGAAATCGAGCGGGTCGTGCTTGCGGTCTTCCAAGCCCTGCCCGTCGGCGCGCAGCTCGCGATGCCCGCCTTCCATTTCATCGACATTGCGGCCAGACAGCGCGCCGTAGTCGGGGAAGCTGCGCACGCTGAAGTACACATCGCCGTCCTGCGCGTAAGCATGGCCCTTCTCGATGAGCTCGGAGATAAGGGCGATCATGTCCGGGATTTCCTCGGTGGCGCGCGGGCGCACGTCGGGGTCCATCACGTTGATGGCATGCATGTCGTCGAGGAACGCCTGCGAATATTCGGCCGCCACCTCGGCGGCGCTGCGGCCTTCCTCGTTCGCCTTCTTGATGATTTTGTCGTCGACGTCGGTGATGTTGGACACGAAGGTCACCTTGAATCCGCGCCAGGAAAGGTAGCGGCGGATGACGTCGAAGCTGACGAAGGTGCGCGCGTTGCCGATGTGGATGTAGTTGTAGACGGTCGGGCCGCACACGTACATGCTGATCTTGCCGTGCTCGAGCGAAGTGAACGGGACCTTCTGTCGCTGCTTGGTATCGTAGATGGTGAGCATTGTTCCTGCCTTCTTATGGATGGGTGCGGCGAAGTGCCGACACGGTAATTAACCGGGGAAGCTAAGGCGCGACACAGGGGCGAAAAATCAAGCTGCGAGGCGCCGGCGCGAGCGCGCCTAGGATTCGCTACATCGCGCGAGCAGGGCGACCGCCGTGGCCGAGATGCCCTCTTCGCGGCCCTCGAAGCCCAGATGCTCGGTCGTGGTTGCCTTCACGCCGACGTTTTCGACGGGAATTCCCATGGCATGCGCCAGATTCTCGCGCATGGCCTCGCGGTGCGGGGCCATTTTCGGGGCCTGCGCCGCGATAACGCTGTCCACGTCAAGGATTTCGAAGCCCTCTTCGCGAACCTTGCCCGCAACCGCCGCGAGCAGCTTCAGGGAATCGGCCCCGGCCCAGGCCGGGTCGGTATCGGGGAACAACTTGCCGATGTCTCCGCCGCGGATGGCGCCGAGCAGGGCGTCAGCCACGGCATGGGCCAGCACGTCGGCATCGGAATGGCCGAGCAGGCCGAGGTTGTGAGGGATATCCACGCCACCGATGATAAGCTTGCGGCCATGAACCAATTTATGGACGTCGTAACCTTGCCCGATGCGCAGGGCGCCGAAAGCGGGATTCATGATTATTCCGATCCCTTCTGCTTCAAATAGCGCTCGCGCACGGCGGCGACGAGCATGAGGTAGTCCTCGGGAACGGTAAGCTTGATGTTGTCGCGTTTGCCTTCGACCACGAGCACCTTGCCGCCGAGACGCTCGATCAGCGAGCTGTCGTCGGTGCCGATGAAGCCGTCGGAGAGCGCCGACGCATGCGCGCGGCGGTAAATGCCCGCGCGGAAGACCTGCGGCGTCTGCGCGTTCCAGAACACGCGGCGATCGGGCGTGCCGACGATGACGCCATTCTCCACCACTTTAAGCGTGTCGACCGCGGGATGCGCCACCACGGCGCCGTCGCAGTCGATGTTGCCCTGCAGCGTGGCGATGGCGTGCGCGATGAGCTCGGGCGCGATAATGGGACGCGCGCCATCGTGCAGCACGACGTACTCGTAGCTGTCGGGCACGAATTCCAGACCGGAAAACGCGGACTCCTGACGAGAGGGGCCGGCCGGTGCCACCACGATGGGCGTGACGAACGGGAACGGGTCGATGGCGCGCTTGAGGTATTCCTCCTTGCGATCTTCCGGGCACACGATGACGATGAGGCCGATATCCCCCACCGCATCGAAGGCCTCCGCCGACCAGGTGAGAATGGGCTTGCCGGCTATTTCGACCAGCTGCTTGCCGCCTTCCTTGCCGAAGCGCTCGCCCGTGCCGCCGGCCAAGATGATGGCGGCCGTTTTCGGGTTCTTGTCGACCTTGCCCTCAAGGCCCGCAACCGACTGCGACAAGGCGTCGAAATCGAGTGCGCTAGCAAGGTCGGGGGCGTCGAGCACCGACGACGAGAACACCGGATCAATGGTCTTCGGCATGGTTCCCTCTTTCCGTTTGGCGATGTTGCCCGCCAGGCGGGCGCCCGGCGTTCAGCAGACTATTTTATAGCAAACCGCGGGCGCGCGCCGCATTGCAGGGAAAGCTTGGCGAAAAGACCGTGAGCGCGGACACTACGAGCAGACCGACGTCCAATCGATGGGCTCGGCACCGGCGGAAAGCAACAGCTCGCTCGCCTGCGAAAACGGACGCGAGCCCAAAAACGACGGCAAGCCGCCGGCCGCGCGGGATGCCGACAGCGGCGAGGGATGCGTGGAGGCGAGGATGAACTTGTTGCCAAGAACAGGCTGGGCTGCCTGCGCGCCGGCTTCGGCAGCGGCGGCGTCGGCAGTGTCGGTCGCGCCCAACGCGGCGCCCCCGGCACCCCCGGCGGCCCGCGTTTGTTCGCGAGCCTTTTCCACAAGGCCTATCGCATGACGCCCCCACGCGAGGAACACGACCGGCTGGGGGACCTCGAAGCAGCGGCGGACGATGTAGGACGTCAGCGTCTGCCATCCCAATTTCGCATGGGAGTTCGCCGCATGCTCGACCACGGTGAGCGTGGTGTTCATGAGCAGCACGCCCTGAGCGGCCCATGAGGTCAAATCCCCGCTTTGCGGCAAGGGACAGGAAAGGTCGGCGAAAAGTTCCTTGTAGATGTTGCGCAGGCTCGGCGGGAGCTTGCAGCCCGCCGGCACGGAAAACGAAAGGCCCTGGGCCTGTCCGGGCTCGTGATATGGATCCTGCCCGAGGATAACGACGCGCACTTGATTCGGCAAGGTGAGGGACAAGGCGCGTAAGATATTGTTCTGCGCAGGATAGATGACCTGCGTTTCGCGCATTTCAGCAACCTGGGAAAGCAGCTGCCGCGTCTTGTCAGTCACTTCCCGCGGCGCACAGGCAAGCCACGCATCCACGTTCGCGTCCCATAAACGCCGGTCATTTTCCTGCGCCACCGCACACCGCCCTTTCGATGATGCCCAATTCCGCTAACGACTGAGAGGGGCAAAGAGTTCCGCATCCAGTCCGAAGGCATCGATTGTAGCAAAGCAGCAATCCGCTCAAGAGCTTGCAGCCCACACCCCTATGCCAAACACCCATCACCAGCGCGAACCGCGGGTCGGGAAATAGACGTCGGGAAATCGGGAAATAGAGAAAGCAGACAGGCGCCCTTTGACGGATGACCTGGGTATGCGGTATATTTTTGCACTGATTATCGACGCTACCGATACCATACCGTTCATCGACTCGCGAAGGGCAAGGGCGGCAAGCCGGCTGAAAGTACAGCTTTCAAGCCCCGCAAACCGCGAACACATCATGAACATCAATCAGATCAGATATTTCATCTCCGTCTTCGAGCAGCACAGCTTTTCGCTGGCGGCACAGGAACAATGCGTCACGGTGCAGGCGGTTTCCAAGGCCATCGGCGATCTGGAGCGCGACTTCGACGACAAACTGTTCGCGCGCTCGAACCACGGCGCCGACCCCACCCCGCTCGGCATGGACTTTTATCTGCGCGCACGGCCGGTACTCGACGCGTTCGAAGGACTCGAGGCATTCGCACGCGGAGAAGAGCCGCCGAAAGCCCAACCCATAAGCTTCAATATCGCGCTCGTCTCCCCCAGCTTCTCCAACAACGAGGCGCTGCGTCAGGCGTTTTCCGCGTTCATAACGAAGAACACCCATTTCGAGGTGCAGCTGTCCATCGTCAGCCCCGACACCGCGCAGCAAGATTTGGAAGCCGGCGAATACGACGCGCTCATCACCATTGGCAAGTACGAGAACCCGAAAACGAACTGCGTCGTCGTCGGCACGCTGCCCACCGGGATCATCGTGGCGAAGACGCATCCGCTCGCGCACAACAAAATGGTAACTATCCAGGAAATTGGACGCTACCCCGCCGGCATGTCCCCGATTTGCGACACCTTCAACGAGTCCATTCTGCAAACCTACCGCAAGCGCGGTCTTTTGGGAGAAGTGCGCGATGTGGAAACGCTCGCCGAACAGGATATGAAGTTCATGGTCGACGAGCAGGGGTTTTTCTTCTCCGCCCTGTTCCCCACCCCGAAACAAGACGAGACGGATTTCGTGATGATTCCCGTCAACCCGGCCGAACAGATCGACATTCCCATTTGCTCGGTGTCGTTGAAAGAGGGCACCTCGCCGCAGTTCCGCTTCATCGAGGACTTTCTAATCAAATCGATCAGCACTTCGTTGCGATAGATTCGAAGTCCGACGCGGGCAAGAGGTCGCGCGCTTGCGCCGACGCTACGCGCGTTTTCCTGCCAGGAAGTCGAGCAGTTCTTGGCGGGAGTGGACGTCGAGTTTCGAGTAGATGGCGCGCAGATGGGTGCGCACCGTGTTCTTCGAAATGGTAAGGTTCTCGGCGATCCAAGCGGCACTGCGACCCTGGGCGAACAGGTCGAGAACTTCCAGTTCGCGGGTCGACAAACCGTATAGGGGATCTGCGGGATTGCCGGCTGCGCCCGTTGGGGCGGATGCGGACGAGCTCAAGCCGACGCCCAGCGAAGCGGCGATCTCGTCATGAGCGACGGCCGGCACCCCAGATGAGGAATCGGCTGCGTTCGCACCCATGATAGCAGCCGCGTTCACGCCCCTGGCTGCAGCCGCACTTTCACCCGCCACAGCGCCCTCAGTGGCGCCGACGACAGTGCCCGTATGCGCGCCGCATGCTGCGCAACCAGCGCAGGTCGCAGGCGTGGTTTCCTTCAACTTCTGCTGAGCCTCCCGTTCAGCCGTCACGCGATCGACCGATTTCGCCATGATACGCTTCAGGTCGTTTTCCGGAAACACGTATACCAGCACCACCACGACGATGAACGCGAGCGCCATGCCGACCGCCATGCGAATCATCGTGTCCTGGTAATACGGCTGCAACGCCCCACCGACGAGCCACCCCGCCGCAGAGCCGACGAAGTACGCCCCCTGCCCGATGCCGAACACACGCACAGGCG
>CAVBAM010000030.1:0-9190 GCA_963593315.1 Candidatus Methanomethylophilaceae archaeon
GGCCAGGGCGTCGTCGGCGGCCATGTAGAGATGCTCCATGCCACGGGCCATGACGTCCTTCTTCAGCTTGGAGTTGTCGATGTCCTTGCCGCCGACGGTGATGGCAACAGCCTCGTCAGCGAGCTGGGCACCAAGCTCCAGCGCGTTCTTGTCGTACTCGGAAATGGTCAGCTTCGCCTTGGAGAAGTCCAGCGTGCGGTCACCCGCGACCTGGACGTCCTGGGCGTCGGGAACGGCCTTGAAAGCCACAGCGATCCTCATGGAATCCGTCCTTTCGTAAAGACTAACTTACGCTACATTCAACCGACCGCACTGCGGTCGATCAGATGTTAAGGGGTAATGATAGGGCCCCTTGCCTGTACGCAAAGTGCCCTGAAACACATTTGACGCGTTATTCGGCGTACTTCTTGGCAACCTGACGACCGGCGATGTAGGCCATGATCTCATGCGTGCCGCCACCGAACATGTTGCCGCGCATGTCAGCCCACAGACGACCGACGCGAACCTCGGTGGTGTAGCCGAGACCGGCGTAGATCTGCAGAGCGGCGTCGGCGACCTCGAAGCAGGCGGAGCAGCCATAGCGCTTGAGCATGGCGCTCTCGAGCTGCACGGACTGGCCGTTGTCCATCATCCACAGCGTCTTGTACAGCATATTGCGGGTGTTCTGAACCTTGATCTCCATGTCGGTGAGCAGCTCCTGGATCATCTGCAGCTTGGAGATCGGCTTACCGAAGGCGATGCGCTGGTTGGCGTACTTGGCGGCGTCTTCCAGAGCAGCCTGAGCAAGGCCGACCTGCTCAGCGACGATGTAGGCACGCTCGACCTCGAAGTTCTTCATGAGCATCATGAAGCCCTTGCCCGGCTCGCCCATGCGCTGATCCTCGGTCAGCACGACGTCGTCCAGGTACACCTCGCAGAACGGGATGCACTGCTGGCCGATCTTGTGCAGCGGAGCGGTGGTCACGCCGGGGGTGTCCATCTTGACCATCCACAGCGACATGTTGTTGTTGTCGTGAGAGGGATCCTCGTCCTTGGCGATGACGATGGTGTAGGGCAGAACGGCGCCCATGGTCACCCACGTCTTCTGGCCGGACAGCTTGTAGGTGCCGTCAGCCTGCTTCTTGGCAACGCAGGTCATGGAGCGGTTGTCGGAACCGGCGCCAGGCTCGGAAATGGACAGAGAGGCGATCGGCCAACCGGTCTCCATGTAGTGCTCCATGGCTTCCTGCTTCTGAGCCTCGGTGCCGAACTCCATGATGTCAAACATGGACAGGGAGTTCTGGTACAGGATGTGCATGCAGCCGCTCTTGTGATACAGACGCTCGAGCATAAGGCCGATGGTCACGCGATCCATCGGGATTCCGCCGTACTCCTCGGGAATGCCCATCAGACCGAAGCCGGCATCGCGGTACGCCTCGGCGATCTCCTGCGGCATGCCGTGATCCTCGTACATCTTCTTGACAACGTCCTCGGTGAAGTAACGCTCGCAGAACTCGTCCACGCTTTCGAGCAGCATCTGCTGCTCATCGGTCAAATTGAAGTCCATCTTCTCTCCTTGTGCTCGAACTTGCTTACAGCTCTTGCTTCACGACAGCGCACAGCTGCCGCCTTCGGGCTGTATCATACGCGCCGAAAATTAAGGAATGACCGGTCAGAGTTCAGGATTTGTGTAACAATTTACCCAAAACGGCTTATATAGGTAAAAGCAATAATGAACTGCCTATTTCTATAGCTTGCGCAAATAATTTCTCTGACCTGGGGTTTTGTAAGAGGATAGCAAATACGTCGCCGCAAAGGATTGAAAAACGGGTTGTTTGAATAATTCGGTCACTTGTTCGCAACTGTCCATCTATTTTATACTACAAACACCCTGATACACGGTACGAGCTACCTTTATCAGGCAATTTCCCCCACCATCGAAGCGCAAAGGAGCGTGCAATCATGGGTTCGACCGACACCATGGCGCTTTTGGGTAATTCATTCATAGAGCTTGCGGAGCACTCGCCTATTGAGAAGATATCGGTTTCGGACATAGTGAGCGCTTCGGGGAAAAACCGCAAGACGTTCTATTACCACTTCGAAGGCAAGGAAAGCCTCATCCGCTGGATCTTCCGCAAGGACCTCGCCGACACCCTGATCGAGCACATCGACGTGGAGGAGCTTGTCTACGAACGGCAAGGCAGCGGAACCTATCCCGACTTACCTTATTATGTATGCAGGAAGGTAGGCGTGCGAAGCCTGGACGGATCGGCGTTTTCTGAAATGCTTGCCACTTGCTTGCAGAACAGGCGGTCGTTTTACGGCAAGGTATTGAGGCTTACCGGACCGGACAGCCTGCAAGCCTACTTGCGTCGGCTCTACATCCCCGCACTGACGGCCGACATCCGCTTCATCCTGTCCAACCGCTACCTCTCGGACGCCAATGTCCGCTTCCTCGCGGAATTCTATACCGGCGCGATACTGACCTATATATTCGACAAGGTATGCGACCCAACCTGCACCGACATCCTTGCCGACGTGAAGCCGTTCCAAAACATTGTTCATTCGTCGCTGGAAAGCGAGATCAAGAAGCAGCAGTTACAGCGCGTACTGTAATTCTCAAACCTATTGCCAGGGCCCAATATCCCCCGGCATACCGATATATAAATTCTGCCTATAATTCGCGAAGTTCGCAGCATGCGGCGATTATTGGACTGCTACGGGCAGGTCGAACGAAAATAGTTCCAGATACCTTACGTAAGCCGAGGGGTTGCGGCTGGCAAAAAGGAGAATCGGATGATCACCGACTTGAAGATCAACGAGGAGCAGAAGCAGCTTTACTACGAGCGCGGCTGGTGGAGAGACGAAACCATCGCGGACGTATGGGCGAAACAAGCTGCTTGCCATAAGGACAAGACCTTCGTCACCGACGATCAAGGCACGTCGTTGACCTATAAACGTATAGACGAGGTTTCCAACGCGGTGGCGGCATGGCTGGTATCGGTCGGCATACGCCCGGGAGACGTCGTGACCTTCCAGCTTCCCACGTGGGCTGAATTCTGCCCGGTGTTCATCGGCGTCGCGAAGGTCGGCGCGGTGATGCACCCGGTTGCGCGCAACTACAGCGAATGCGACCTGGCTTACATCATGAACAAGGTGGGCACCCGCGCCTTCATCTGCCCCACCTATCACCATACGACCGACCACGAGCGTCAAGCGCTCGCTTGCGCAGCTGACGTGGAAACGCTCGCAGAGGATCGCATCCTGTTCGTACGCAAGGCGGGGCCGGAACCCACCTGCGGCGCGCCGACGCTCGAGGGTCTCGCCGCCGGGAACATCCCCGCTTTCGAGGCCCTGCCCGCAAATGCCGACGACGTCGCCGTCATCCTCTCCACTTCGGGAACCACCGGAAAGCCCAAGCAGGCACTGCTGACGCACAACAATATCTTGTTCAGCGAGCGCGCCTTCGTCGGCGGACTTCCGGTTGACGCCGACGACGTCATGTTCATGCCAAGCCCGCTCAACCATGCGACGGGATTTTTCCACGGCATCATTTCCCCGCTGCTGCTCGGCGCTTCAACGGTGCTGCAGCAGGACTTCAAAGCAGACGCGGCCATCGAGCTTATCAACAAGCATGGATGCACGTGGTCGATGGGCGCGACGCCGTTCATCTACGACATGCTCGGGTCGATGGAGTCCAACGCGACGTCCATGCCCTCCCTAGCGCTCTATCTTTCCGGCGGCGCTCCCCTGCCCGGCACGCTCGTCAGCTGCGCGCGCGCACACGGGATCACGCTCTGCGAATGTTACGGGTCGACGGAGAGCTGCCCGCACATCTACGTTCCGCCGAAAATGTGCGCCGAATGGAACGGCGCCTGGTCGGGAACCACCCTTGAAGGGATTGAAATTCGCATCGTCGACGAAAAGCGCCAACCGGTTGCCCCGGGCGTGCAAGGCGAGGAGGCCAGCCGCGGGCCGAACGTTTTCGTCGGCTATCTGAACGACCCCGAGCAGACCGATGCCGTCCTCGACGACGAGGGTTGGTTCTACAGCGGGGACTTGGCGACGATCGACGAGGAAGGGCGCGTGCGCATCAACGGGCGCAAGAAGGAAATCGTCGTACGCGGAGGCGAGAACATCTCCACCCGCGAGGTTGACGAGGCCGTAAGCGCCTGGGACGGAATCGTCGACCAGGCAACCATCGGCGCGCCGGACGACAGGATGGGTGAGCGCATCTGCCTGTTCGCCGTTGCCAACAAGGCGCTGCCAGAGGCGCCCGCGCTCAGCAATCTGCTAGACTTCCTGAAAGCGCAAGGCGTTTCGAAGCGCCTGTGGCCGGAAAGGCTCGAGCTAGTAGACGAAATACCGCGCACTGCAACGGGAAAGGTGCAGCGGTTCAAGCTCTCAGAAGAGCTGAAGCGCCGCATGGCGCAAGAATAAACGGCATGAAAACGGGCTGCAACAGGGGTATCGCAGCCCGTTTTCAACGAGACGAGGAGGATGTAATGGCCAAGGGCGCCAAGGAATTCAGCATTACGAGAACGCGCGCATCGTTCAAGCCGCGCGTCAACGAAGAGGACATTCCATTTTTCGATGACGGATTCGGCAACGTGCTTGTGGGCCTGCAAGGTCAGCGCGGAGTCGAGTTGACCGACAACCCGCCCATCGAGGTGCGCCATATGCCCTACGCGCACCTCAACGAGCAAACGGAAGAGGCAGCCTGCTCCCCCACCACGCTGGCAAGCGAGGCGGACCTCCCGCAAGGATGCGAGCTCGATTACCAGATCAACGGCGGCTTCAACAACAATTGCATTATCGTCACCTGGGACGACACCGCAGAACATAGGCTCGAGTGGGTGCTGATGAAAACCTTTACGGGCGCTCAGATGAAATACGCGTTGCCGAAAAAACGCAACCGCATGGTTTTCGCGCTGGCTGACGAGGATGCGTTCGTATATTGCAATAAGGAACCATGCGTCGAGTGCGGATTCCGCTGCAAGAACGGCTTCGTGCTCTATGCGGGATTCAAGGATTTCGGCGTGGTTCGCAAGCCGGTCGAGCGCATCAGCATGCTCGGAATCATCGGCGACGGAGGCCTTGAGGCAGGCACCACCGATCACCGCTCATAGGCTGAAAGATACCGCTTGGCAACGAGGTGTTAACCAAAGCGTTACTGCCGAAAACACTTTCATCGACCCCGAAATGCCCTGCGCATTCGGGGTCGATTTACTTCCAGGACTCAACTCCAATATTACGTTTCCCCTGGTCAAATAACATGTATTCACGTCAACCACCAATCCATAGAAATCAGCAATGGATAGTTCGAAAAACACGGGGTCGCATCTATTGGCACTCGTGCGCGTATGTGAATAGTATGTGAAGCGGTTGAGCATGCATCGGCTTTGGAAAGGGTCAAAGTCAATGCATGGTTAATCGGACCTAAGGGTTGAGGGCTCGAAACTGTTTCATCGTAAGGAGGAGGAAAGAGTGAGTGCAGCAGCTCAAGTAGCGAAGAAGTACATGTTCGCAATCGCGACCGTTTACATGTGCTATCTGACGCACGGTGTTCAGGCAATCATCCTGAGCCAGAACAAGGATAATTTCTATGCGCAGTGGGGTTACACGGATCCAGCAGCCGGCGCGGCTGCCGTTTCCATGGCAATCACGCTGACCGGCGTTGGCAAATTCGTCAGCGTTTGGATCGGCGGCGAGGTTTCCGACCGCATCGGCCGTAAGCTCCCCACCGTCCTCGGTTCCATCCTGTACGCGATCTGCTTCATCCTGTTGCTGGTCACGGACAACTTCTACGTGGCTTGCTTCGCCGGCTTCCTGTCCGGTGTCGCGACCTCCGGTTTCTGGGATGGCGCTCTGTACCCGGCAATCGCCGAGGCAAACCCGAAGTACGCCGGTTCCACGACGATCGGTATCAAGGCCGTTATCTCCATTTCCGGCATCATCTACCCGCTGTTCGCCGCTATGAACTCCGGCGACAGCTGGCAGATCAACATCTGGATCCCCATCGTCCTGTCGCTCATCTGCGTCGTCCTGTCCGCCATCACGCCGTTCGTGTATGACGACAAGCGTAAACAAGCGGCTGACGGCGACGACAAGTCCGGCGCCAAGAACGAAGCTGAGGCCGAGATCCAGGCTGCCAAGGACGCCATGCTGCAGAAGCCTTCCGGCATGACCAACTTCGTGACGCTGTTCTTCGGCTTCGTCATCATGTTCATCATGTACGGCGCTCAGCAGTACACCAAGGCTTTCGGTCAGAACAACCTCGGCCTCGACTCCGTCGCCGCCGCCGGCCTGACCTCCATCTACACCGCCGGCTCCATCATTGCCGTTCTGTTCTGGGCTGTCATGATGGGCAAGCTGCGCTGGACGCCCATCAAGGTTATCCTGATCGACGGCATCCTCGCCTCGCTGGCCCTGGCCGTGGTTATCATCGCCCTGCCGCTGAACCTCGGTGCCGGCGCCGTCTACTTCGGCATCGCCGTGCTCGGCTTCTCCGCTGCTGGCGGCATGCTGCAGACCGGCGTCACCCTGCGTCAGCAGATGTGCCCCGGCCCGCGTGGTCGTAACGTCGGCATGTACTACACCTTCATGGGCTTCGCCTCCGTGTTCCTGCCTGGCATCGTCGGTGCCATGACCGGTGCCGTCGGCGAGACCCAGGCTGTGTGGATCATGATGATCCTGCTGCTCGCCGCTTCCCTGCTCTCCGTGGTCATGAGCGCTTACGTTTGCGCCCAGTACAAGAAGCAGTTCGGCTACAGCGCCATGGAGCCGCAGAAGGACTAAAGCACAAGCACGTGCTCACGTAGCCCGATTCATAACCCTTTGCTCAACGAAGGCCCCCGACAACCGGGGGCCTTCCTCGTGTTGGCGCGGAATCGCGTATGGACACCAAGGGAATCAACCCCTCCTCTTTCCGCTTCCGGCCGCGAAAAGACAAATCACCGACATGCATGTATTCCGAGTTGAAGTGCGGTAAACTTAAGGCAATTGGCGCCCACCTGGGTGCATCTTAACTTTCAGCAGAAATCGACCATGGAGAAATTTCGCCATGTCCCCTTCCGAAAACGACCAAATCCAAGACGAGCACCTTGCCGAAAAGGCGCGGATGCTCGAAAGGATACTCGACGATTCCGATCAGCTGGTGCAGATGTCGTACCTCGACGATATGACGATGATTTACGTTAACGGCGCAGCCCAGGCGTTTAGGGGCGGCGATGAGGAATGCACAGGACAACACTGCTACGAATACATGATGGGGCTTGACGAGCAATGTCCCTTCTGCCCCCTTCGCACGCAAAACGAGCAAGCGTGCGGGCACACCGAAGTAGACAACGGGAAGCAGGTCTTCTCGGTCAAGACCATGCTGAGCGAATGGCGCGGCAAGCCGGCTTTCATCGAATATGCCTCCGACATCACGCTCAACCGACGTGCCGAGCAGGCATTCGAAACGCAGATGAGAACCCTGTTGCGTTCCATTCCGGAAGCGCAGGGTATCATGCATTTCGACCTTACCGAAAACACATGCATTACCGTTGACGGGGCCGCCACCAACAACTTGAAGTCGGTTGAGACAAACGTGGCAGTCGATGTGACCGTCAAGCAGACCTTTGCCTATATACCCGATGAAGCAAAGCGGCTGGAAATGTTCAACATATTCAACCGCAAGGCCCTCATCGAAGCCTACGACAGCGGAACCGTCGAAATCAGCCGCGAAGTGGAGTCTTACTTCGACGACGGCAGCGTTCGCTGGGCACGCGTCACGGCGCGTATCATGCGAAACCCCGGGAACGACCATTTGGAATGCTTGCTGTACGGCATGGACATATCCGAAGAAGTAGAGCAACGCAAGGCGCTCGAAAGCCGTGCGCACAAACATCTTGCGCTCTTCAACGCATTGGCACGCGATTACTTGAACGTGTTTCTGATCTCCCCCGATCTTGATGAGGCGCATACTCTCAAACTGGATGGCTACGTGACTTCAGGCTTCAACGCCGACGAGTCGAAGGCCCATTGCTACTCGAGAGCCTGCGCGCGCTACATCAACGAACGCGTTCACCCGCAAGACAAGGATGCCCTGCGTAAAGCGATGGAGATCGAGGCTGTTATTGCGGAGTTGACGCATAGCCCGGAATATGTCGGCTCGTATCGCGTGCTAGACCAAGGAGAAATTCACTTCTACCAGTTCAAGTACGTCCTCGCCGACAACGATGAGGGCATACTCGCGGGCTTCCAGAACATCGATGCAACCATAGCCGCTGAACGCGAGCAGCAGGAGTTGCTGAAGACTGCGCTGGACGCGGCGGAAGAGGCGAACAGGGCGAAGTCGTCCTTCCTCTCGAGCATGTCGCATGACATCCGCACGCCCTTAAACGCCATCCTCGGCTTTAACGACCTTGCGAAAAAGCACCTCGACGATCCGGAAGCCGTGAGGCGTTATCTGGACAAGATGAGCATTTCCGGCAGCCATCTGCTCGACCTCGTCAACGACGTGCTCGACATGAGCCACATCGAAAGCGGGCAGGTGTACCTGGCCGAAGACCGCGTCGACCTTTCGACTATGTTCGCAGACTTGCACACCATGGTCGCGGGCAGCGCCAAGGAGGCGGGAATCGAGCTCGTATTCGACACCGCGAGCATTCAGCACCCCTGTGTCACCGGCGACGAACTGAAACTCAAGAAGATACTGATGAACATCCTCGGCAATGCCGTGAAGTTCACGGGCGCGGGCGGCACCGTGGTCTTCTCGGCCGAGGAACGCTCCCTGCACTCTTCCGAGTTCGCCCATTTCCTGCTACGCATCTGCGACAACGGTTGCGGAATGAGCGAAGAGTTCCAGCAGCACGCCTTCGAGGCCTTCGCACGCGAGCACGATTCGGCCGACGGGTCAGCCTCGGGCACAGGGCTGGGACTGAGCATTGTGAAAAGCCTGGTTAACGCAATGGGTGGATCCATAAACCTCAAAAGCACCCAAGGCGTGGGCACCGAGTTCACCATCTCATTGCACCTGAAAGTTGCCGACGGGAGAGCAACGCGCGAGCCGAGCGCCGCTAGCGGTAAACTCAGCAACGATGCGCTTATCGGCAAACGCATCTTGCTAGTTGAGGACAACGAGTTCAATCGCGAGATCGCTTGCGAAATACTGACCGAGGCGGGTTTCGCCGTGAGCACCGCCGAGGATGGGCAGGTCGCACTCGAG
>CAVBAM010000031.1:0-9068 GCA_963593315.1 Candidatus Methanomethylophilaceae archaeon
GCTGCGGCAGCTTCATCGAGAGCTTCGCAAGCGGCCTGAACCTGGACGTTTCCGAGTTCGCCAAGACCGCCATCAAGGCGGAAAACCCCGTTGACCTGGGCAGTCGCTGCACCGTGTTCATGAACAGCCGCGTGAAGCAGGCGCAGAAGGAAGGCGCCACCGTCGGCGACATCGCCGCGGGCCTGGCCATCTCCGTCATCAAGAACGCCCTGTTCAAGGTTATCAAGATTCGCGACCCGCACGACGTGGGCAGCAAGGTCATCGTGCAGGGCGGCACGTTTCTAAACGACGCCGTGCTGCGCGCCTTCGAGCAGCTTGCCGGCGTGAACGCGGTGCGCCCCGACATCGCGGGCAACATGGGCGCGTTCGGCGCAGCCCTGCTCGCGCGTGACCGCTTCAGCCAGCAGGACGCGAAGGTATCGGGCCTGCTGCCTCTTGAGGAGCTGGAAGCCTTGGAGCCGACGCACAAGACCGTGCGCTGCAAGGCGTGCTCGAACCACTGCCTGCTGACCGTCAACGACTTCGGCAAGGACCCTCAAACCGGTAAGCATCGCCGCTTCATCACGGGCAACCGCTGTGAGAAGGGCGCCGGCGCGCTGGGCGCGGCCACGAAGGCCGCCGAGGTCCCCAACCTGTTCGAATACAAGTCGAAGCGCCTGTTCGACCACTACACGCCGCTTGAGCCCGACGCCGCCCCGCGCGGCACGGTTGGCATCCCGCGCGCGCTGAACATGTACGAGAACTACCCGTTCTGGTTCACGTTCTTCACCAAACTGGGCTGGCGCGTGGTGCTTTCCGACCCGTCCACCAAGAAGACCTACGAGGCCGGCATCGAGTCGATGCCGTCGGAGAGCGTGTGCTATCCGGCGAAACTCTCGCACGGGCACATCATGAACCTGCTGGACAAGGAGCCCGACTTCATTTGGTTCCCGTGCAGCAAGTGGGAGCGCCAGGAGGACGAGACCGCCGGCAATCACTTCAACTGCCCCATCGTGGCAAGCTACGCCGAGGCGCTGCGCCTGAACATCGACGAGCTGCGCACGTCCAAGACCCAGTTCCTCAACCCCTGGCTTCCCTACGATAAGAAGGACCACTTGAAGAAGCGCCTGATGGTCGAGCTTGTCCAGGCGCATCCCGAGCTGTGCGGCGAAGGCGTTGCGGCCCCGACGCTCGCCGAGGTCGACGCCGCCGTCGAGGCGGCTTGGGCCGAGGACGAGGCGTTCAAGGCCGACATGCGCGAGAAGGGCGCCGAGACACTTTTGTGGATGGAGCAGACCGGCACGCACGGCATCGTGCTGGCGGGTCGCCCGTACCACAACGACCCCGAGATCAACCACGCCATCCCCGAGCTTTTGACGAGCTTCGGCTTAGCCGTGCTCACCGAGGATTCCATTGCGCACTTAGGCACGCTCGAGCGCCCCATCCGCTTGGTTGACCAGTGGATGTACCACACGCGCCTCTATGCCGCTGCCAAGGTGGCCTCCGAGCGTCGCGATTTGGACCTCATCCAGCTGAACAGCTTCGGCTGCGGCCTGGACGCCCTGACCACCGACCAGGTGCAGGAGATCCTGGAGGCCGCTGGCAAGGTGTACACGGTGCTCAAGATCGACGAGGTTTCCAATCTCGGCGCCGCGCGTATCCGCGTGCGCAGCCTGCTCGCCGCGCTGAAGGACCAGGCTGACGAAGAGGCCGAGGCGCGCACCGCCGAGCAGGCCGACGGCGCCGCGGGCTGCGGCGCGTGCAGCCTGAATGTGGAGGAGTTGCTGGCTGAAGCCGAAGCCGCCGTCGAGGGGGCATCCGCGGGCGCTGCCGACGCCGAGGCGGTCCGTGCCGCTGCGGGCGCCATCAAGCCGCCGGAGAGCTTCGCCGAGAAGGCCTCGCCCGAGGTGCAGGAAAGCTTCAAGCAGCGCGACGCCGGTTCCAGCACGGAGTTTGCGCGCGCCCAGTTCACGCAGGAGATGAAGGACGCCGGCTATACCATCTTGGCGCCGCAGATGGCCCCGTACCACTTCGAGCTGCTGGTGCCCATCTTTGAGCGCTTCGGCTACAACGTCGACCTTTTGCCCTCGGTTGACCACGGCGCGGTCGATGCGGGCCTCAAGTACGTCAACAACGATATCTGCTATCCGTCTATCCTGGTCACGGGCCAGATCATGGAAGCGGTTATGTCGGGACGCTACGACACCGACAAGCTGGCCATCCTCATCACGCAGACCGGCGGCGGCTGCCGCGCGACCAACTACATCTCGCTCATCCGCAAAGCGCTCAAGGCCGTGGGGCTGTCGCACATCCCGGTCATCGCGCTGAGCTTCAAGGACCTCGGCGAGGTGAATCCCGGCTTCAAAATCACGCCCGCCATGCTCTATCAGGCCGTTTCCGCCCTGCAGTACGGCGACTTGCTGATGATGTGCCTGTACCGCACGCGTCCCTACGAGGTGGTGCCCGGCAGCGCGAACTCCCTGTTCGACTACTGGATGAACGAATGCAAACGCCAGCTTAAGCGGGGCGTGAAGCGCAGCGAGTTCAAGCGCACGGTTACGCAGATCGTTCAGGATTTCGACACGCTGCCGCTTACGGGCGAGGGCACGAAGCCGCGCGTGGGCGTCGTCGGCGAGATTCTGGTGAAATTCCACCCCACGGCGAACAACCAGATCGTGGACGTCATCGAGCGCGAGGGCTGCGAGGCGGTCGTTCCCGGCCTTATCGAGTTCTTCCTGTTCGGCGCCGCGGGCGGCATCTTCCAGAAGGACCCGCTCGGGCGTAGCGCGAAGGGCGCCTTCGGCAGCAAGATAGCCTTGCAGGCGGTGAAGGCCCTGCGGGCGCCGGTGACGCGTGCGCTTGAGGAGTCGACTCGCTTCAACCCGCCGGCGAGCATCTACGAGCTGGCCGAATACGCCAGCGAGATTTTGTCGCTGTGCAACTCGATGGGCGAGGGATGGCTGCTCACGGCTGAAATGGTGGAGTTGATCCGCACGGGCGCGCCGAACGTGGTGTGCGCGCAGCCGTTCGCCTGCCTCCCGAACCACGTGGTGGGCAAGGCCGTCATCAAGGAGCTGCGCCGCCTGTATCCGGAAAGCAACATCGTCGCCGTCGACTATGATCCCGGCGCGTCGGAGGTCAACCAGATCAACCGCATCAAGCTGATGATCGCGGTGGCGAAGAGCAACCTGGCCGAAAAGGAAGCCGAGGCTCGCGCGGCCGCCGAAGCCGCCGCCCGTCCGGAGGCGGAAGCTGCGGGCGAGCTGGAAGTGGAGGAGACGCGCGCGTAATGGCCGGCAAGCTGATCATATGCCCGACGCCGATCGGGAATTTGGGCGACATGCCCAAGCGCGCCCTCGATGCGCTCGCCGCAGCCGACGTGGTGTGCGCTGAAGACACGCGCATCACGGGCAAGCTGTTGGCCGCGTTCGGTATCGAAAAGCGCCTCGAGCGCCTGGATGAGGCGCTCATTGGTGCGCGCGCCGAGGGCATCGTGGCGCGCGTGGCGGACGGCGAGGTGATCGCGTACTGCAGCGACGCCGGCATGCCGGGCGTGTCCGACCCGGGCTTGCGCCTGGTGCGCGCGTGCCGCGAAGCGGGCGCGGCGGTCGAGGTGCTTCCCGGGCCGACCGCTGCGGCGACGGCCTATGTGGCCAGCGGATGCGTGAATGCCCGCTTCTACTTCGGCGGTTTCTTCCCGCGTAAGGCAGGGGAGCAGCGTTCTGCGCTTGATGCCGTGCGCGCCCTTGACGCGGCGCTTATTTTCTACGAAAGCCCGAATCGGGTGGCGGCGGCCCTGTCGGCGCTGGCCGAGGCGTTCCCTCTGCGCGAGGCGGCCGTTTGCCGCGAGCTCACGAAGCTGCACGAGGAAGTGGTGCGCGGGCCGCTGCCGGTGCTCGCCGAGCAGTTTGCCGAACGTGCCGCAGGTGCGGGCATCAAGGGCGAAATCGTCATCGTCATCGATGGTCCGAACGAGGCCGAAAACCAAGCCGCCGAGGAAGACGCCGCCGACGCCGCCCGCGTTCGCGCGGCGCAGCTGAAGGCAGAGGGCCTGCGCAACAAGGATATCGCCAAGCAGCTGGCGGCCGAATTCGGCTTGCCCCGCAACGCGGCGTACGACATCGCGCTTGGGGCGTGAGGCACGTGGCGGAAGTGCTCGACATCATCGACGTCGACGGCCTTGAAGTGCGTCTTGTGCGCAAGCGCGTGAAAAACCTCAACCTGCGTATCGCCCGCGACGGCGGTCACATCGAGGTTTCGGCTCCTGCCTGGATGCGGCAGTCGGAGATTGTGGATTTCATCCGTCGCAAGCGCGACTGGATAGACGCCCAGATGATGCGCATCGCCGAGACGCCCATGGCGAAGGCTTCCGCCGCAAGCCCCGCCGAGGTGGCGCAATGGCGCGCGGTGGTGCAGGCGTGCGTGCCCGCTCTCATCGCGGCGTGGGAACCCATCATGGGCGTGAAGGCTGGCAAGCTGGCATATCGCAACATGACCAGCCGCTGGGGCAGTTGCCAGCCATCCACGGGCCGCATCTGCATCAACGTGCGCCTGGCCCTCTACCCGCCGGAGTGTTTGGAGTACGTGGTGGTGCACGAGCTGTGTCACTTGCTCGAACGGGGCCACGGACCCAGGTTTCACCAGCTCATGGATGCTTTCATGCCTGACTGGAAGCAGCGTCGGGCGAAATTGCGGTAGCGCCTTTCGCTTCCGCCGCGCCCGCCTTTTCGCTGCCCGTTCCGCCCGCGGTCGTCCATCCGTGCGCGTTTCGTGCGCATATCCGACACATCGGACGGGACTGCTACCATCAGCTTCCATGGATACGAACATTGCAACTGCAAAAGACGCTCGCGACGGATTGCCTCCCCGGCAGAGGCGGGTGGTCCTCGGCATCATGGTGACCGGCACCACGGCATCGTGCATTACCCAGTCGATGCTCATTGCGGCGCTGCCCTCCATCATGGGCGAATACGCCATCAGCGCATCCGCGGGGCAGCTGCTGACGACGGCCTATATCTTCACGCTCGGCCTCATCAGCGCGCTGACGGCGTTTTTGATGAACCGATTCAACTCGAAGAACCTCTTTCTCGCCTCCATGTCCTGCTTCGCCGTCGGTTGCGCCGCGGCCATCTTCGCGCCGAATTACCCGTTGCTGCTCGCCGCGCGCCTGCTGCAGGCGGGAGGGGCGGGCATCTGCCTGCCGCTTGTGCAGCTGGTGGCGCTCAACATCTATCCGAAGAGCCAATACGGCCGCGCGACCAGCATCGTCGGCATGATCATCGGGTTCGCGCCTGCCATCGGGCCCACTATCAGCGGTTTTCTTATCGACGCCTGGGGCTGGCGGTCGATGTTTTGGATCTTGGGCGCCATTGCCATCGCCGTCATCGTGCTCACGACTGCTTTGCTGCCCGACGTGGTGCGCCGCCCGGATAAGCCCGGCAAGCTCGATGTGCCTTCGACGTTGCTGTATCTAGTCGGTTTCGTCGCCGTGATGGTGGGCGCTTCGACGCTCGAATCGCGGGGCGGCATCGGCCCCTTCTCCTTCGCACCCCTTGTCGGCGGGCTGGTGCTGATCGGCGTGTTCGTTCGTCGGCAGTTGCGCATCGACAATCCGCTGCTGAAGTTGTCGTGCTTTAAGGACCGGACGTTTGCCGTGTCGGCCGCGCTCGTCGTGCTGTCGCATATCGCATTCATGGCGCCTTCGATCATGGTGCCGCTGTTCGTGCAGGATATCCAAGGCCAGTCGGCCACGGTGTCGGGCCTGACCATTCTGCCTGGGGCCATCATGATGGGCGTGTTGAACCCCTTCACGGGGCGCTACCTTGACGCGCATGGCCCGCGCCGGCTCATCGTTGTGGGCTGCACGCTCATTTTCGCAGGCACGGTCGCGTTCGCGCTTATTCCGGCCGGCGTCCCCGAAGGGGTGGTGACTTTGCTTTACGGGGTTCGCTCGGCGGGCATCGCGTGTCTGATGATGCCTATGACGGCGTGGGCCTGCTCGACTCTCGACGTTTCGGAGTTGGCGCAGGCATCGGCCATCACGACGTCTTCCAGGCAGCTCATCGGTAGCCTGTCCGCTTCGCTATTCATTGCGGCGATGGCCTTGACCTCGCAAAACGAACTCGGCGTCGACATTGTCGGCTTCGACTTCAGCTTCTGGTTGCAATGTGGCGTCCCGGTGATTGCGCTTGCGCTCGGTCTGTTCGCGCTGCCGAAGGTTGATAAGCGCTAGATACCCGGCTCCGCAAAAAGGAAGGCCCGCCGAAGCGAGCCTTCCTTTTGCTTTAGATGGTTTCCATTTGCGCCAGGGTTGCGCTGTACCAATGTTCCCAGTTCGGCGGGCAGTATTTTTTCGCCGCCTCCACTGAAATGGTGTAGCCGTAGCCGCGCGCCAGGCCGGCCACGTGGTCGCGGATGGCGTCTTCCCAGCTATCCCACGACTCTGAACCCCAACCCCAGGCGTTGTGGCTGTTGAAACAGTACAGGCCCTTCGAGCTTTCCGTATTCGAGATGGCGGGGGAGTAGCGCGGGTCCACGCCGTAATCCCAGGCCGCTTCCGCGAAGATCTCCCCGGTGCCCGCCATAGGGGACCCGGCGAGGTAGGAATCGATGCGTCCGGCCCATTCGCTGACGAACGTCGCCTTGTCGCTGGACCAGTCGGCGTTGTCGGGCGTGGGGGTGGGTACCTCGCCGCTGTTCGAGGACTCGCTTTCCGAAGTCGCTTCAGTTTTCGAGGAATCCTGGGCTTGCGTCTCGGTTTCCGCCTCGGCCTGGGCCTGCGCTTCCTGCGCCGCCTTCGCTTCCGCCTCGGCTTGCGCCTGCGCAGCGGCCTTCGCGGCCTCTTCCGCTTGGCGGGCTGCTTCCTCCTGCGCCTTGCGCTGGGCTTCCTGGCGCGCTTCCTGTGCGGCCGAGAGAGCCTGCGCCGCGTTGTCGGCTTCCGTGTCGGCTTCCTTCAAGGTGCTCTCAAGCTCCTGGCGGGTTTGCTCGAGTTCCTGCTTCAGGTCGCCGAGTCGGTTGATTTCGGCTTGGTTCGAGCTGAACACGTGCGAGATGTATTCGAGCGAAGTGAAGAAGTCGACGACGTTTTGCGAACTGAGCACCATTTCGATGAGCCCGGGGGTGCTCGCCTGCGCCTTGTAGAGCTTCACGCACGCCGCCGAGCTACGCTGCTGCTGCTCGGGCAGGCTTTCTTCGAGTTCCTCAATGCGCTGTTCGTTGTCAGCAATTTGCTGGCTGAGCTCGTCGATGCGCGCGATTGCACGTTCGTATTCGGCCGCCGTGCGCTCGACTTCCTGCTGAGCGGCGTCCGCCTGCACGTTCGTGTCGATGTCCTCGGCCAGCGCGCGCTGCGGTTGCGCCGCAAGGACGCCCGTTGTCCCGAAGGCCAAAGCTGCGGAAAGTGCCAGGGCGAGCGGTGCGTTGCGGTAGGTGCGGCTGTTCGAGTTCGAATAAAGTTTGTTAGAAAACATCCGTCATCCTTTGGTTTGTAACAAGGGGGCATTATATCGAGGCGTTCGCGGCCTTGCACGCCACCCACGAAACGCGCACAAGGATGTGGAGACGCCGCGAGCGCGTGGTACAATCGACGGCACTGCTGAAAACCAGGTCGGCGGGGCACCATTCGCCCGTCTGAGGCCGCGAGCAAAAAGGAAACACCATGTCAAAGGGAACTTATTCGTTCACCACGCCCATCTATTACGTGAACGCCGAGCCGCATCTGGGCACGGCCTACACCACCGTTGCGGCCGATACCGTCGCGCGTTATCAGCGCATGAACGGCTACGACGTCGCCATGGTCACCGGCATGGACGAGCACGGCCAGAAGGTTGCCGACACTGCCGAGGGCAAGGGCATGACCCCGCAGGCATGGTGCGATTCCATGGAACCGGCGTTCCGCAACGTGTGGGATTTGCTCGACATCACCTACACCGACTTCGTGCGCACCACCGAGCCGCGCCACGCGCGCACCGTGCGCAAGTTCTGGCAGGACCTCTACGACAAGGGCTACTGCTACAAGGGCTCCTACGAGGGCTGGTACTGCGTGCACGAGGAAACCTACTACGCCGAGTCCGATCTGGAGAAAAACGACGAGGGCGAATTTGTCTGCCCCGACTGCAAGCGCCCGGTGCAGAAGGCCGGCGGCGAGGAGAACTGGTTCTTCAAGCTCTCCGACTTCCAGGATCAGCTGCTTGCGTTCTACGAGGAGAACCCCGACTTCATTCGTCCGGAAACGCGCAAAAACGAGGTCGTCACGTTCGTGAAGAGCGGCCTGAAGGACCTCTCCATCAGCCGTTCGACCTTCGACTGGGGCGTGCCGCTGCCCTTCGACGAGGGGCACGTCGCCTACGTGTGGGCCGACGCGCTGCTGGCGTACCTGACGGGCATCGGCTACGGCGACGAGGGCGAGCGCGCCGGCGAGTTTGAGCGCCGTTGGCCCATGCAGTACCACTTCGTGGGCAAGGACATCACGCGTTTCCACTGCGTCATCTGGCCGGCCATGCTTATGGCGGCGGGGTTGCCCATCACACACACGGTGTTCGGCCATGGCTTCCTTCTGACCAAGGGCGAGAAGATGTCGAAGTCGAAGGGCAACGGCATGAAGCCCGCCGACCTGGTGAAAATATTCGGCGTGGACGCGTATCGCTACTATTTTATGAGCGACGTGCAGTTCGGCCATGACGGCAACATCTCCATGGAGCGCATGGTGCAGGTGTACAACGCCGATTTGGCGAACACCTGGGGCAACCTGTGCAGCCGCGTGTTCAACATGACGAAGAAGTACTTCGACGGCGCGGTGCCTGCGGTGCCGGCCGACGCCGCCGCGCGTGTGGCCAACCCGATGCTTCCCATCTGCGAAGCGTTGTACGCGAAATACGACGCTTGCATGGGCAAGGTCGACTTCACCGGCGCCGCTGCCGCGGTGCAGGAGCTGGCCAGCCGCGTGAACCTCTACGTCGAGGAAAGCGCGCCGTGGAATCTGGCGAAGAGCGAGGAGACCGCGGGCGATCTGGCGGCGGTCATCTACAACGCGCTCGAGGCCATCCGCATCATCGCGCTGTACATGGCGCCGTTCATGCCGAACACCTCGG
>CAVBAM010000032.1:0-9016 GCA_963593315.1 Candidatus Methanomethylophilaceae archaeon
CGTGGGAGGCCAGGGCGTCGCGCTCGCGGAGGGCGCTTTTCTATGCGCTTGATGGGAAGCGCCGAGCAGGCCCGCAGGGGGTACGCCCCCTGCGGGCCTGCCGCGTTTTACGGGCAGGTTGTGCTATATTCGGCTACACATTTTAAGTCGGTTACCCTGTGATCAATCGAGCTTGCTGAGAGGTGACGCGTTATGATTCAAGAGAGTTCCTTTCAAGAGACGGTTGACGCACTTCGCTTGGGAAAGCCTGCCGTTTATCCAACGGAAACTGTGTATGGGCTTGGGCTGGCGGTAGGTTTTGCTGAGAGTCCGTCGGTCTTGTACGACATTAAGCAACGTGAACAACGCAAGCCTATTGCTTGGCTTGTATCCGACGTATCCGATCTTGATCGTTATGGAAAGCATGTGCCGGAGTTTGCTCGCGTCTTAGCCCGCACGTTTTGGCCGGGGCCCTTAACGCTTATCGTCTCTGCGAGCGAAGAGGTTCCTCCTGCATTTCGTTCAGATGAGGGAACTATTGGCTTGCGAATGCCGAACAATCAGGCAGCACGCAATTTGATTTCCGCCGTTGGGTGCCCGCTTGCCACGACTTCTGCGAACATCAGCGGATACAAGGCTCCTAAAACATTTGATGATTTGAGCGAGACGGTTTCCCAACAGGTTGTTGCAGTCTTTAAGGACGACGATGACGCTAATAAGAGCGGCGTGGCTTCGACCGTGCTCGATTGCACCGGAGACCATCCCGTTATGGTTCGCGAGGGAGCAATCTCGATTTCGGCTATTCGTGCGCTATCGTAGGGAATGCGGGTTGCCGTATTTTCTGTAGCTGGTACTGTAGGGCTAATCTCTTGGAAGACACCTTTTTGAAAGGACGAAACATGAAGATTAGCATCGCGAGCGATCATGCCGGTTTTGAGCAGAAGCAGTTGCTTGCCGAATACTTGCAGAGCAAGGGGCACGAGGTGATTGACCGTGGCCCTGCTGACGACAATCGAGTCGATTACCCTGATTTTGCTCAACTTGTGGCCGCGGATGTCGTCAACGGCACGGTCGAACGAGGCGTGCTTGTTTGCGGGACTGGCATCGGCATGGCGATTGCCGCCAACAAGGTCAACGGCGTCCGAGCTGCGAATATCGTCTCGCCCGCGTTCGCTGCGCTGTGCCGCGAGCATAACGATGCCAATGTCATCACGCTCTCCGGTCGCTTCGTCGACCCTTCCGCAAACAAGGAAATACTCGACACGTTCCTGTCAACCGATTTCAGCGGGGGCAGGCATGCCGGCCGCGTCGAGAAGATTATGGCGCTCGAAGAGAACTAGCAGCCGCTTCCAGCGCCCCGCTTGCCGCTAGCTCATCGCCGCCCGTCTGTTGCGTATTAGTTTCGACAGGGTGAAAATCAGATGGGTGAACTGGGCTTGTGCTACAGTAAACATTGATTCATTACCGACAGAAAGGTCACATCATGGCAATTGAGCACGTGAAGGAAACGGATCCGGAATTGGCCGATGCGCTGGGTCAGGAGCTGGCGCGCCAGCGTTCGTCCGTTGAGCTGATCGCTTCCGAGAATTTCACGTCTCAGGCGGTCATGGAAGCCATGGGCAGCGTGCTTACGAATAAGTACGCCGAAGGCCTGCCCGGCAAGCGCTACTACGGTGGCTGCGAGAAGGTCGACATCGTTGAGAACCTTGCGCGTGATCGTGCTTGCGAGCTCTATGGCGCCAAGTTTGCCAACGTTCAGCCCCATTCTGGAGCCAATGCCAACCTTGCCGCTTACTTTGCCACCGTCAAGCCCGGTGACACCGTCATGGGCATGAGCCTCGACAACGGCGGTCACCTCACGCATGGCAGCCCGGCGAACTTCTCCGGCAAGCTGTACAACGTCGTTTCCTATGGCGTGGACTCCGAAACCGAAACCATCGACTACGACGAGATGGAGAAGCTGGCCAAGGAGCATCAGCCGAAGCTCATCGTCGGCGGTGCCTCCGCTTACCCGCGCGTCATCGATTTCGAGCGTATGGCGGCAATCGCGCACGAGGTTGGCGCGTACCTGATGATTGACATGGCGCACATCGCCGGTCTGGTTGCCACGGGCGCGCATCCGAGCCCCGTACCGTATGCCGATATCGTCACTTCCACCAGCCATAAGACCTTGCGTGGCCCGCGCGGTGGCTTTATCCTCACCAACAATGAGGACCTGTTCAAGAAGCTGAACTCGGCTGTCTTCCCCGGTAGCCAGGGCGGTCCGCTCATGCACGTGATCGCCGGTAAGGCCGTCGCATTCGGCGAGGCTCTGAAGCCTTCCTTCAAGGAGTACATCGACCATGTCGTAGAGAACGCCGCCGCCATGGGTCAGGGCATGACCGATGGTGGCCTGCGTCTTGTTTCCGGCGGCACCGACAATCATCTGTGCCTGGTGGACCTCACGCCTGCCGACGTCACCGGCAAGGATGCCGAGAAGCTGCTGGAAAGCGTGGGGCTGACGGTTAACAAGAACACCATTCCCAACGAACAGCGCAGCCCGTTCGTTGCAAGCGGCATCCGCGTGGGTTCTGCCGCCGCCACCAGCCGCGGCTTCACCAAGGACGACTTCTACGAGGTCGGCCAGTGCATCGCCGCAACCGTCTTCAATGCGGCCGACGAAGCCAAGCTCGCCGAGATCAAGACAAAGATCGACGCCATGCTGGAAGCTCATCCGCTCTATCCGGGCTTGGAGTACTAGTCGAGAGCATTCTGCGTTACACTACTGGCCGGGCAGGTGTTCTGCTCGGCCATTTTTTATGGGCATCGAACTAAAACGAAGGGCGCACTATGGCTGAAACAGTCGATCATCGACCCAGCTGGGACGAGTATTTCATGACGCTTGCGAACGAGGTTGCCACGCGAACGACCTGTTTGCGGCGTGCCGTCGGCGCCATCATCGTGAAGGATCGACGCATTCTAGCAACCGGCTATAACGGCGTTCCGACCGGGCTTGCCCATTGCGCCGAGACCGGCTGTTTGAGGCAGCAGCTTGCAGTCCCAAGTGGCCAGCGTCACGAGATATGCCGAGGGCTGCATGCGGAGCAGAACGCTATCATCCAGGCTGCACGCTACGGCATCAACATCACCGGCGCGTCAATCTATATAACCACCCAGCCATGCGTGGTGTGCGCGAAGATGCTCATTAACGCCGATATCAAGGAGATCGTCTACGCGAACCCCTACCCCGACGAGTTGGCCATGTCGATGCTTTCGGAAGCGGGAATCGCGTTGCGGGTGTATCAGCCGTAAAGGGTGATATGCGGGTGAAATATGCGATAAGGCTGCACGAATATACGGTTTTGCGCCATAATACCAACCGTTCGCAGGGAAATTTTAAGTATTTGACTCTGTCGGGCGGCCGCGAATGAAAATTCGGATATCATCGGGGTGTTTGCAATAGCGTGATAGGGCAAGCGGAAAGCGGGACATGGCAGTAGCAATAATCGTGGGAATCATCGTCGGCGTCGTGAGCGTCGTCCCATTCAACGTCGCAATCAAGAAGATTCGTACGGTTGATCCTACTTCGTCCCTGAACCTTCTCGGTCCTTTCCTGCTGACCATCCTGGTCTCGTTCATCATGCTCGTTGCAGGCTTGATCGTCTGCAAGCTTGCGGCGCCCGACGTGGTGCTTCCGTTTGCTGCGGCTGAGTTGTTGGCGTTCATAGTTGGCGTTCTCGCGTTCGGCGTGCTGATCGCGAAGCGCCGGTAGAAAAGGATAAAGGAGAGGTTCATGTCATTCGACCTTACGGGCAATCCGCTGAACGACATTTCCGCCCCGATCGAAGAGCTGAGCGAATCGTTCAACTCCACGTTCGTGGTGGATTTTGGCAATGGGTTCGGCATCACCCAGTACGTGGCGTGGCTGGTCGTCATCTGTGCTGTCGTGCTCATTGGCGTGCTGGTTGGCGTTCGCAAGATCAAGGTTCGCCCTTCCGGCAAGTTTGCCGGCCTGGTGGACTGGGGTTATGACGCCGTCTGCCGCAACATGGGCGAAGGCGCCATCGGCCATGGTTGGAAGAAGCATATGCCGTTCATCGCCACCATGTTCTTCTTCATCCTCATCTCCAACGTGATCGGTCTTATCCCGGGCGCTAAGACCCCGACGGGCACGCTGAGCGTCACCTTCGCGTTGGCCCTCATCTCTTTCGTGTACTTCAACTTCTACGGCATCAAAGCCAAGGGAGGCTGGGGCTACATCAAGTCCATCGCCCCGTCCGGTCTTCCGGCTCCTATGGTGCCGATCATCTGGTTCTTCGAGTTCTTCTCGCTGGTCATTCGTCTGCTGACGTTGGCCGTCCGACTTTACGGCAACATGTTCGCGGGCCATATGATCCTGGGCATCTTCGCCATCATGACGCAGTTCTTCATCCTGGATGCCATCCAGTTCGCGAACCCGGCCGGCTTCGCCGCCATCGCGTGGGGCATCTTCCTGATCGCCATGTACGCGCTGGAGTGCTTGGTTGCGTTCCTGCAGGCGTACGTGTTCTCCGTGCTGTCCGCTGTGTACGTCGGCCTGGCCACGTCCGAGCACTAGCACCGCGCGGGCCGCGCCCGCACTTATGTTTGGTTTCGGCGGTGCAATCCTATGGCACCGTGGAAATATAGTATCGGTAGTTTTCGGGAAGGCCCGGAAACGAACTTAGGAGGAAAAGTGGAAACGACTTTCATCATCGCAGCCCTGAAGGTTGTCGGCTACGGTCTTGGCACCATCGGCCCAGGCATCGGTCTTGGCCTGTGCGGCTATGGCCTGTGCGTCGGCTCCGCCCGTCAGCCTGAGCTGGCCGGCAAGCTGTTCACCAACGCCCTGATCTTCGGCGCTCTGGCCGAGGCTCTGGCACTCATCGGCTTCGTGCTGACCTTCATCTTCTAAATCGGCTGACCGTACATTACTAACTAGCTGAGAGAAGGTGGAACGTGAAAGCAAACTTTAAGACAAAGCTGGCGAAGGCCGGTGTCGCCATGACGGCATCCGCCGCAAGCCTTGCATGCGCTTTCCCCACCCTCGCGTTCGCGTCTGAGAAAGAAGGCATCGCGGTACTCATTCCCGATATGAATGAGTTCGTGCCCATGCTGGTCGCCTTCCTGATCATTCTCGTCGTTCTGGCTAAATTCGGCTGGCCCGTGGTCGACAACATCATCACCACGCGTGAGAACACCATCAACGATGCTCTCAAGAAGTCCGAAGAGGCACAGGCCGAGGCCGAGCGCACACTCGAGGAGTACAAGCGCCAGCTCGAGGAAACCAAGGCGCAGTCCGCCCAGATTATCGCCGAGGCGAAGAAGACGGGCGAGGCCGTGAAGGCCGACATCACCGCAAAGGCTCAGGCTGAGGCCGCTGCCATGATCGAGAAGGCTCATGCCGCTATCGAGGCAGACAAGAAGGCCGCTATCGCCGAGCTGCAGGGTTCTGTCGCCGACACGTCCGTCGCAGTCGCTTCCCGCCTGATCGGTGAGAACCTGAGCGACGACGAGCACCGTGCGATCATCGAGCGTTACGTGAACGAGGCGGGTAGCTTCAATGCCAATTAACCGCCATGTTCAAAAGGAGAAGGTAGCGACTTACGCATCCGTGCTTCTGGAAGCCGCCCACGAGGCCGGCGGACAGGACAAGGTGCTTGAGATTCGCGACCAGGCCGAGCGCATCATTCGCATTGTGCGTTCGAACATGGATCTCTCTAGCTCTTTGCACGAAGGCTCTTATACGCCCGAGCAGAGGAGCGGTCTTGTGCGCAATGTGTTTGCGCAGGCCGATCCGATCCTCATTGAAGTTCTGGCTGTCATGGCCGAACGCGGGGATTTCGCGTTGCTCTCGCGCGTATGGGAGAGCTACGGAGAGCAGGTCGAACGCAAGTTGAACGTCACGGTCGTCGACGTAACCACCGTCGTCGCCCTTGACGATCATTTGCGCGAGGTCATTACGAAGAAAGCTGAAGCCGACCTGGGCACCAACGTCGTTTTGCGTGAAAGCATCGACAAGTCCCTGATCGGCGGCATCTTGATGAGCGCCAACGGCAAGCGCATCGACGCAAGCGTCGCTTCGCAGCTGGAAAACGCTCGCAACGTGCTTAAAGAAACCACAGATGGAGGTGAATGCTAGTGACTGAAATCACCGCACAGTCTATCGACGAGGCGCTGCGCAAGCAGCTCGACGCGCTGAACACCAGTGTCGAATCCCGCGAAGTGGGATCCGTCATCCAGGTCGGCGACGGTATTGCTCGCGTTGATGGCCTGAAGAATGCGATGGCAGGCGAACTCCTCGAGTTCACCAGCTCCACCGGCCAAGTCGTCTACGGTATGGCTCAGAACCTCGAAGAGGACGAAGTCGGCGCCGTGTTGCTCGGTGACGTCGCAGCAATCAAGGAAAACGACACGGTGAAGACCACCGGTCGTCTGGTGGAGGTTCCCTCCGGCAAGGCCCTGCTTGGCCGCGTGGTGAATCCGCTGGGTATGCCGCTGGACGGCAAGGGCGACATCAAGGCCGAGGGTACGCGCCCCGTCGAGTTTAAGGCTCCGGGCGTTATCCACCGTAAGCCCGTGCATGAGCCCATGCAGACCGGCGTGTTGGCCGTCGACTCCATGATTCCGATCGGTCGTGGTCAGCGCGAGCTGATCATCGGCGACCGTCAGACTGGTAAGACCGCTATCGCCGTCGACGCCATCCTGAACCAAAAGGGCAAGGACATGGTCTGCATTTACGTCGCCGTGGGCCAGAAGGCCTCCACGGTGGCCAACGTGCAGGAAACGCTGGAGAAGTATGGCGCGATGGAGTACACCATCATCGTCAACGCCTCCGCGTCCGATTCCGCGCCGCTGCAGTACATCGCCCCGATGGCTGGTGCCGCAATGGGCGAGTACTTCGTCTACAACGGCGAGGACGGCAAGCCGGCCGGCCCCGAGAATCCGGGCCGTCACGTGCTCATCGTCTACGATGACCTGACCAAGCAGGCTGTGGCCTACCGTCAGATGTCGCTGACGCTGCGCCGCCCGCCGGGACGCGAAGCTTACCCGGGCGACATCTTCTACCTGCATTCTCGCCTGCTCGAGCGTGCCGTGAAGATGAACGAGGAGAACGGTCTTGGCTCCATGACGGCTCTGCCGATCATCGAGACGCAGGCCGGCGACGTGTCGGCGTACATCCCGACCAACGTCATCTCCATCACCGACGGTCAGATCTACCTGCAGACCGACCTGTTCTTCCAGGGTCAGCGTCCTGCTGTCGACGTGGGCATTTCCGTGTCCCGAGTCGGTGGCTCCGCGCAGATCAAGCAGATGAAGCAGGTTGCCGGTACCCTGAAGCTGGACCTGGCCGCTTATCGCGAGCTCAAGGCGTTCACCCAGTTCGGTTCCGACCTGGACAAGGCCACGCAGGACCAGCTCAACCGCGGCGCCCACATGACGGAGCTGCTCAAGCAGAACCGCTTCTGCATGATGGACGTTTACGACCAGTCCGTTGCCATCTACGCTGGTGGCAAGGGTTACCTGGACGACATCCCGGTTGGCGATGTCGTGCGCTTCCGTGGCGAGATGCTGGAGTTCCTCCATGCGTCCAAGCCCGAGGTGTTCACCGAGCTGCAGAAGGCCGGTAAGTGGACTGGCGACGTCGAGAACCTGACCAACGCTGCGATCGAGGCTTTCAAGCTTCAGTTCGCTCCGACGGCGTAAGGTAGGTTGCGATGCCCAACCTTCACGACATTGAAAGGCGTATCAACTCCGTCTCTTCGACGAAGCAGATCACGCGAACCATGGAAATGGTTGCTGCCGCGAAAATCCGCCGTGCCGGCGAACGCGTGGCAGCGGCTACGCCGTACGCCGAATCCATGGGCGAAATGTTGGCCAACGTTGCCAAGCGTGTAGGTGGCTCCGAGAATGCGCTTCTGCGCAAGCATGACGAGGTTAAGAACGTGCTCGTCGTTGTCGTCGTGTCCGACCGCGGTCTGGCCGGCGGCTTCAACAGCAACGTGCTGCGCCACGTTGATAAGCTGACGAAGGCGAAGAAGGCTGCCGGCGCGAACGTGAGCGTCGTGGCCTGCGGCAA
Source organism: Candidatus Methanomethylophilaceae archaeon (assembly GCA_963593315.1). Classification (GTDB taxonomy): domain Bacteria; phylum Actinomycetota; class Coriobacteriia; order Coriobacteriales; family Eggerthellaceae; genus Senegalimassilia. The sequence goes on from CAVBAM010000032.1 coordinate 8,057, forward strand.
GAAGGCCATCGGGTACTACACGTACCGCGGCATCGAGCCGAAACTCGCTTTCGCCAACCTGTCCGCCGACCCGACGATCGAGGAAGCCAATGAAATCGGCAACTTCGTCTCCGAGGGCTACGCGGATGGATCCATCGACGAGGTTATCGTGGTGTACAACCACGCTAAGAATGCGGCAGAGCAGCAGCTTCGCGAGGAGATGCTGCTCCCCGTCGACACGGATAAGTTCGCTTCCGCGGACGAATCCGAAGGTGCTAGCGAGCACCTCGAGGGCGACGTCATTTTCGAGCCGAGCCCCGAGGCTGTTCTTGACCAGTTGCTGCCGTCGTATGTGCGTACCACGCTGTATCACGCACTGGTCGACTCGGCTGCTGCTGAGCAGGGCGCACGCCGCAACGCCATGATGTCGGCAACGGACAACGCCACCGAGATGGTTAACACGTTGACCAGATTGTATAACCGCGTACGCCAGGGCGCTATCACGACCGAGATTTCGGAAATCGTCGGTGGCGCTGCTGCTTTGGAGGATTAAATGGCTGAACATTTGTTTACTAAGGAGGAGGTCGAGGCCAGCAAGGGCGCTGTCGGTCGCATCGTGCGTATCGTCGGTCCTGTCGTTGACGTCGAGTTCCCTCCCGCTCAGCTGCCGGCGATTTACAACGCGCTGACGGTTGATGCGAAGACCGAGGTGGGCGACGTTCATGTCGTCCTCGAGGTCGAAACCCACCTGCCGGGCAACATCGTCCGCTCCGTCGCCATGAGCTCGACGGACGGTCTGGTGCGTGGCCTGGACGTGCAGGACACGGGCCATGCCATCATGATGCCGGTCGGCCAGGAAACCCTGGGTCGCATCTGGAACGTCATGGGCGAGCCCGTCGACGAAAAGCCGATGCCCGAAGTTACCGGCTTCATGCCCATCCATCGTCCTGCTCCCGAGTATGACGAGCTGGTCACGAAGAC
>CAVBAM010000033.1:0-8983 GCA_963593315.1 Candidatus Methanomethylophilaceae archaeon
GGAAGCGCGCTCTTGCGAACGCGCCTACGTCCATACCCACAGGGCTCTTGCGGACGCGCCTACTTCCGAGGAACGGCCGCGCGTTCTTACGAGCGCGGGGTTGACGAGGAACGGCCGCGCATTCTTGCGAACGCGCCGCACCTTGCCTAAGGCGGCTTTCGCTCAACCCGAAAACGAGACCTCGTGGGGTTGAGCGAAAGCTCAATCCTTAATTAGAGAGCGCCGCCAGGTGCGACAAAATTATTAGAGAGCACCGCCAGGTGCAACGGCATCCTCCCTGGAGCCAACCCTGGTAGCTGCAGCAATTCCGTCGGCGTCGTCGTTGGCTGCAATCGCCGCTTCGCTCGCTGCCTCGTCAGCCGCTTCGGTCGCAGCCCCGTCGGAGGCCGCTGCCGCCCCGGCCTCAACCGCTTCGGCTTCAGCCCCGGCCGCTGCCGCCCCGGCCTCGGCCGCCTCGGCAACCGACACAGCGGTCGCTGCTTCAGCCAGCTCGTCTTCGGCGCAGAGGGCTCCGGCGTCGAAGGCGTTCATCACGACCACGGCGGCGCGCTCGCGCAGCACGCTCTCATGCGGGCGCAGCGAACGCGAGCCGTCTTCGTTCGCGTACCCGTTCACCAGGCCCGCCTGCTTGCCCCAGGCGATCGACCCGCGCGCCCAGGCCTCAACCTCGGCGCCGTCGGTGAACGAATCCAGAACGCTCTGGTCGGCCGTCTCGTCGGCGCCATTCGCGCAGAGGTTGCCCATGATGGCGATCATCTGCTCGAAATCGACCACGCCGTACGGGTCGAAGTGACGCGTGCCGTCCACTTCCTTGCCGGAAATGACCCCGTTCTTCACGGCCCAGTTCGCGGCGGCCGTGTACCACCGGCCGTCCTGCACGTCGGAGATACCGGTCTCGTTCTTGGTGGCGGCCATCGTCGCCTCATCGTAGGCCGCTTCCTCATCCGGGCAGGAATAGCGCCACAGGATGGCCGCGAACTCCGCGCGCGTCATCGTGCGTCCCACGCCGAACTTGCCGGCATCAACGCCGCTGGCATAACCGGTGATCAGGCCCTTGTCCGCGCAGAACGTCACGCCCGCGGCATACCACTCCGAGTAATCCACGTCGGGGAACGTCAGGCCCGGCGTATCGGCGTCGCCCACTGAATAGGTCTTCGTGATGCTGCCCGTGTAGTTGCCCTTGCCCGTGATGGTCATCTCGTACACGCCCGGCGTGGAGGTCTCCACCGTCGAAACGTCGTAGTCCTTGCCCTCCTTAAGCGTCAGAGTCTGGCGCACCTGCTTGCCGTAGGGGTTCGTCTTCTTCACGTTGCCCTTGTCGTCGAGCAGCGTGGTTTCCTCCCAGCCGTAGTCGTTGGTGTACTTGACGGTGATCTCCTGCGTGTCGCTGGCGGAGTTCAAGTGGCTGTTGAACCCGATGACGTTGATGCCCTCAGTCGACAGGTCCTTCGGCGTGATCTCGTAATACACGGTCACGAAGTTATCGAAGTTCGAATACGGCACGCCGCGGATGGTCATGATCGCGTAGTCGGTCCCCGTCACGTCGACCAGGTTCGACTCGGCGTCGCCCATGTGCGTCTCGTCCTCGGGGTTCGGGTCGCCGTAGATCACCTTGTAGCCCCACGACTTCGAGTCATAGAACCAGTCGTCGAGCGGGGTCAGCTGCTTGAGCTGGCGACCCAGGTACGTGACGTTGTTCAGCTCCGGGCGAATGGCCGCGCCGGTGTAGGTCACCTTCATGGAGCCGCGCTTGGTGGTGTCGCCGAGGCCGCCGTTGGGATTCACATCGCACACGTCGTCGAACTTGAACGACTGCCCGTTGACGGTGATGTCGTTCATCTTGACGTCCTTGCCCTCCAGCACATCCTGCTTGGAAGACACGAGCGCAACCTGGTTGATCTTGAAGCAGTTCTGCGTGAGCGTGCCCGCGTAGTTGCTGCCCGCCGTCGCCGTGATGGTGATCGGGTAGCCCTTCAGGATGGTCTTGTCCATGGCGTCCTGGTAGGGAACCATGTTGCCGTAGGTTTTGCCGTCGATCGTCGACCAGCCCTGCTCGGTTTGGGCATACAGGGTCTCGTCAACCGTCCAGGTGTACTGGCTCGGATCGACCACGTTGCCCGCGGCGTCGTAGACCGTCACCTTCGAGGGCTTCTGCTTGACGTAGTTGTACTCGGGGGTGTCCGTGGAAATGGTGCATTCGGCGAACGAACCCTGGCCGATGGTGTACTCGGCCGTTTTCGCCAGCACGCCCTGGTACGACCCGATGCCCACGATGGTGGCCTGGTACTTCGTGTCGCTCACCGACGCGCCCTTGGTGCCCGTTTGCCCGATGACGCGGAAGTCGGCGTTCTGCACCAGCGTCTTGCCGCCCACGGTGACGCTCACCTGCGGGGCCGGGTCGGCCGAAGCCGAATAGCTCGCCACGGCCGTCGTGATGACGGCGGCATCCTGCGCGGAAAGGTCGGTCGCGCTCGCGTATGGCTGCTTCACCAGCTCGAACAACGTGCCCGCGCCGGAGGTGTTGGCCCCATAGCTCGTCCCCTCGGGAAGCGCGTAGTACACGCCCCAGCCGTCCTTGTCGCACAGCGCGTTCAGCTTCGCGAGCGTTTCAGCGGAGGTGAATTCCTTTGCATCGATGAGATGGTTGTTCGTCAGAGTGCCGCCGGGCGAATCGATGCCGCACACGGTTTCGGTGCCGTCCTTGGTGGCCTCGTGGACGCAGTGGCCCTTCACCGAGTAGTTGTCATGCACGTAGCCTTCCGACATGGTGCCGACGATGGCGCCGGAGCGATAGCCGTCCTCGGCCAAGATCATGCCGCTGTTGTAGCAGGCGTACACCTCGGGCGTGACTTCCAGGCCGTTGGAATCCTTGCCGATGGAACGCACGGAACCGCAGATGCCGGCCGTATAGTAGGCCTTGCCGGTCAGCGACATGACGTCGCCGGTGTTGTAGCAGTAGCTGACCGTGCCCTTCGCGCCCGACACGATGCCGGCCGCCGCCGGGGAGTTCCAACGCGCCGCCGTGACCGCGCCGGAATTGGAGCAGCGCGTGATGGTGGTGTAGGAGCCCTGACCGCCGACAACGCCGCCCGGGCCGTCGAGGCCGTAGACCATGCCGGTGTTCACGCAATCGGAAAGCACCAGATCGGCCGTCTTGCCCTTCGTCGTCTTGTTGTACGTAAGGCCCGCGTCGTCGCTACGGTCGGCCGCAATCGCCGTGGTCGCGGCGTTCGTGCGCCAACCGGCCACGATGCCGCCGATGCTGGAAGTGCCGTAGCCGGCGGTGTAACCGTAATTGCCGTCGGTTGCGTCGGCCGGGTCGTCCAAGTAGGCCTGCTGGTCGCCCTTCTGCGCGCCCTTGCCGACGTTGTCGGCGTTGACGCCGGAATTCAAATCGCCATTGTTCACGCAGTTGGAGATGTTGCTGGTCGAATAGCCGGCGATGCCGCCGACGTAGCCGGAGCTGGCCTGCGTCTTCTCGTTGAAGCGGTCGAGCTCGCCCTCGGCGTAAGTCAGCACGCGCACCGACGCGTTGTTCACGCAGTCGGAGATGGTATAGGGCTGCGCGAGCTTATCCAGCTTGTCCTGGATGGCGTTGCCGGAAGAATCGGTCACCTCGCGATCGACGCCGTTGATACCGGCCACGCCGCCGATGAAGCCGACGACGTACTTGATCTTGTCGCTCTTCGCACCGACGGCGCTTTCCACCTTCACCGAAGCGGCCTCGGTGGTGCGGCACGCGGTCAGGTCGCCCACCACGCGCCCGGCCACGCCGCCGACGTAGGTGATGTCGGTGGTGTTGTCGGTGGTCACGGGAACCTGCGAATACAAGTCGATGTTCACCGCAGACGTGCAGGAGGAAAGCGAACCCTCCGAGTCGCCCACCACGCCGCCGATGTACTCCATGTACTCGGTGGACGTTGCGCCGCTGGCCACCAGCTTGTCGATGGCGATCTTGCCGGTGACGCCGACGTTCTTGATAACCGAGGACGCGCCGGCGTGGCCGAACAGGCCCAGATACGACGTGCCCGACGACAAGTTCATGCGGTAGAACATCGTCCCGTTTCCGTCGAAGGTGCCGTTGAACGGGCGGTCCTTGGTGCCGATGGGCTCATGCGTCGTGGTGAAGGTGACGCTCGCCATCGCCTTTCCCCAGGTGATGGTTTTGCCCGAGAAGTCCGTCACGCCGGTATTCACCAGCTGCGACAGGCCCTCCATCTGGGCAATCGTCGAAATGGTGTACGAGCCCTCGGACTCATGCCCCACGTACCAGCTGGTGTCGGGAGTGACCGCCGCGGCCAGATCGGCCACGTCGATTGCCGAAAGCGGGTCGACGATGCCCTCGTCCGCCGCATCCGCCCAAGCCGCTCCCGGCAGGGCCGCGACGGCCAATGCCGCCGTCAAACCCGCCGCGGCGGCGCAGGACGCCACGACGTTGCGCATCCGGCTGGCACCGAAGCGCCAGCGCAAGCCTTGCGAAACGCTGCTTCCCATGAACTACCTCCTCTTTCTTTCCCGTGCCGCACGCAGCGGCACCGTTTCCGGGGCGCATCGGGCACACGCCGCGACGCGCCGCATTCCCTATTGGTTGGAGCCGGAACCCTCTTCAGTCCCGGTCGAATCGTCGTCATCCTGCGTGCTTTCCAGCATGTAGAGCTTCTTGGTGGTCGGGTCCTCGTAGACGATGCCCTTCTGCTGGTAGCCGTTGCCCGAGCCGCTCATCATGTTCTCGGCCATGGTGTCGATGTCGTTCTGATCGACCTCGGAAAGGTCCTGCGCCTGCTGAATCTCGCTGAACTGGGGCAGCTCGATGTTCCAGTTCACCACCAGCGCCACCATCAGCCCGCAGGCGAACACCAACATGACGTCGGCGAGGTTCACCAGGCCGACGCGCGGATCGGCGTCCTCCTGGTCGATGAAGGCCGAGTCGTCGAAGCTGCTTTTGGCGAAGTCGCGCGCACGTGAGCTCATGGCTACTCGCCCGCCTTGGTCGTGGCAGCGGCGTCCGCGGCGGGGGCGGCAACGCTCGAGCTCGCGGCACCCGCGGCACCCGCGGCCGCGGCGCCCGAACCCTTCGCCAGCTCCTTCGCGCGCAGGCGCAGCGGCTCCAGGTCCTTCGCGCCGAACCCACAAGGCAGCTGCGTGCCGGCGGCGCGCTCGTGCTCGATCTTCTCCAGCAGCGTGGTCATCAACGCCTCGAGCGCCGACTGATAGCGTCCGTACCAGCCCTTGCGCACGTGCGAGACGCTCATGCTCACCACGGCCGACACCAGGCCGGCCACGGTGCCGTCGAAGGCGACGCCGAGCGAGCTGGACAGCGTGGACACGTCGCCCTGGCCCATGGCAACGATGCCCGGGCCAAGCGGGATGAGCGTGCACATGAGACCCATCATCGGGGCGATCTTCGTGATGAGGTCCGTGCGCCCGACGATCTTGCGATACCGCGCAATCACGCGATTGACCTCGGATTTCGCCAAAGCGTAGAGCGCGTCTTCGGGAAGGCCCGCGTTGTTGGCCACCGTCAGCAGCGCCGCCTTCTGCGACCACAGAAGCGGGGTTTTGAGCACCGTCTCGTTCACGTCGGCGTAGCTGGCCTCTTCCAGCGCCGTGATGGTTTCCGGCAGGGCCACCTGGAAGTGGCGCCGCTCGCACGCAAGCTCCACGAGCACCGACCCGATGCTGAAGATGGCCAGCGCGATGAGCACGACCAGGACGACCATGGCGGGAACCATGAGCGCCTGGGCGAACTGCGCCAGGATCTCCTGGATGTAGGTTGAAAACGTCATGCGAACAGTCTCCTTCTATAGCTTGCGAACGATTGCGCGCACCCGAGCGCGAAGACCGCGCAGCCCGCCGGCAGGGCATAGGGTGCGAAGGGGTTTTCCAGGTCGAGCTCGCCGGGGTCGCTCTTGGACTTGGCCATCATCTGATAGATGCGCCACTGGCCGTTGCCGGAACCGGAGCCGCCGGAACCGGAGCTTGAAGCCGCGGCGGCCGAGGCCGCTTGCGACGCCGAGCCCGAAGCGTTCGAGCCCGCCGACGAACCATCGGCGCCCGAGGTGCCGTTGCCCGAAGCGGCGCCGACGGTGCCCCCGGAACCGGATCCGGAGCCGCCGGACCCCCCGCCGGTGCCGGTGCCGCCCGAGCCGCCGTTGCCGGACCCGTTGCCTCCATCGCCGCCCCCGTCACCGTCGCCGTTGTCGGGCGTGGGGCCGGGCGTCGGCGGCGCCCCGCTCATATGGATGGTGATGCCGTAGATGTACTTGATCTGCTTCTTGGAGTTCGCGTCGTTCGTATCCTTTGCGCCGAACACCAGCTGGAAGCGGTCCTCCTCGGTCATGTCCCCGTTCGGATCGGCCAGCGCGTCCCATGTCCAGTAAGACGAGACCGCCAAAAGCGGCGGAACCACTTCCCCACCGGCCGTTATGCCCTGGTCGTAGTCGGGCCAGTAATAACGCTTGCTGCCGAACAGGTACTCATGGCTGACCGGCTCGGGGTAGTCGTCCGTGGTCAGGAAGCTTAACTGGGATATGTCGTCCAAATCGACGCCCATCAGCCCCAGCACGTCCTTGAACAGGTAGCCCGAAGCGCGCACGGTCGCGAACCCCTTGCCCGACGTGGTCGTGCCGCTGATGACCGTATACAGGTAGTCATACGAGGTCAGCTGCGCAGCGAGGTCTTCGGGCGTGAAGGTTTTCGCGTTCACCTCGGCGTCGGGGTAGTCGTCGTAGACCACCCGCAGCGTCAAACTGTCCGCGGGAATGCCCGCCGGGTCCTGCTTCGTTTCCACGCGCAGGCGCAAGGACGCCGTCACGTTGTCCCCGCCCAGGCCGCCGGCGACCACCACGCGCACGGCACCCGTCCCCCGCTTCTGCGTGGAGACGAGGCCGGATTTCTCGTTGATAGCGACCACGGCGTTGTTGCCCGCCGTTTCCCAGCGCAGCGTCGTGGAGACGGTGCCGTCGCGCGTGTCCTCCACGCGCACCTCGTTGCCGTCGGCGTCGATCCAATGCACACGCGCGTACAGCTGGCAGCGCAGCACGCCGTCGCTGTTCGACGTCAGCTCCAGAAGTTCGCTCACCGCGTTGCCGTCGTCGTCAACGCCCTCGAGCAGCGTGCCGTCCTCGCCGAAGATGTCGACGGAGGAGACGTATTCGCCCTCCTGCCCGTCGAAGGTGATCTCGATCGACGTGGATGCCTCGCCGTATTTCTCGGGCTTGGCGACCGACGCGGTGATGGTGACCGTGCCGTTACCTTTGGGCGTGACCAGGCCGCTCGTCAAATCGACCGTCGCCACGCTCGTGTCGCTCGACGTGAAGTTCAGCGCAAACGACCCGAGCTGCGTGTCGCCGCTGGCCGTCTGCAGAAGCTCGCCGGACCCGGTGTTGTCCAGGTACCAGCCATTGAGCTGCACAAGCTGGCCCTTGCTCGTCACGGTGATGGACGGGATGTCCCAGCCCTCGCCGACGAACTGCTTGGTGTCGTTGCCATATTCGGCAGCCCACTGCAGTACCAGCTCGGACACCTGGATGGTCTCGGGCGAAGAGTCGCCGCCCTGGTCGGTCGTGCCGCCGCCGGCGCCACCGGTCGCGTCGCCCGCGTCCTGCCCGGCCGCCGCGCCCGCGCCCTCGGCCGCTAGCGCCACCCACGCGCCCGCCGGCGTGCCGCCCAAAACCAGCACCACGCTCAGCAGCACCATCAGGGCGCCGCGCACCGCACTGGCCCGCAGGTACGCCGCGTCGTCGCAGCTCATGCGCTTTTGCATCCCGTTCCTCACCTCGCTTTCCGCTTTTCCCGCACCTTTGCGCACCTTCGCGCCCTCCTAATGTTTCACCCGGGGCGTGGGCGGATAGCTGTTGCCCAGCACCTCGAGAACCTTCTCCTTGCTCACCTCCACGCCGAGCATCACCTTGAAGAACTCCTGCGTGCGCTCGACCATGTCGATGTCGTAGCGGTCGGGGTACAGCAAGTTGCAAATCCACTCCAAGCCGATGATGCGGTTGACTCCCGGCGGGCGGTCGCACCACGCCCACGGCAGGTTCGGCATCGTGTAGACGCGCCCGTCCTGCACCGCCATGATGTCGGACCAATCCTTGCTCGTGCGGATGTAATCGTCCGCGCCGCCGCGGATTTGCTCGTCCCACGCCACAATGACCTCGGGGTTCCACTTCAGCACCGATTCCAGCGACACGTCGGTCATGCCGCCGCCGTAGGTTTCCTCGCAATTCGCCACGTCGATGGCGCCGGCCTCCAAAAACGCCAACATATGCTGAGACGACGCCGGCTCGGTCTGCAGCCCCTCGGGGCCTTCCGCGTAGTAGACGCCGATGCGCTCACTCTCGGGAATGTCCTGCACCACGGCGTGCACTTCCGCATAGACCGCATCGACGTAGCTGGCCAACTCCTCGGCACGCTCCTGGCGCTCGAAGATGTCGCCCAGAAAGCGGAACGCGTGCCCCACCTTGTCGAACGACCCGTCCACCAGCACCACGGGGATGTTCGTCTGCTCCTGAATCTCCACGGCCTCCGAATAGTTCTGCTGCGTCAAAGCCACGCCGGAAATGGAGAAGATGATGTCGATGTCCTCGTACAGCAGCGCCTCGCGGTCGATCTCGTCGTTGTTGTGCAGCGTCCCCAGATACGGCAGCTTGTCGATGCCCTCGGGAAGGAATTGCAGCTCCTCGGCGGTGAACTTCGCCGAGGACGCGCCGAGCAGGTCGGGCACCAACGCAATGAGGTACACCTGCGCCAAGCCGCTGGTCACGAAGGCCGACTTGATCTTGTCGACCGTCGGGATGCGCACCTCGCGCCCCCAGTCGTCGGTGATCGTGCGCTCGTGCATGATCACGTTGTCGGCAACCCCGCAGCCGGCCGCGGCGCCGCCGGTCGCCGTGGCCGCGGCAAGAGCCGCCGCAGCCTTCACGAACGATCGTCTTGATAGCGAATCCGTCATGCAAACCCCTCTCGCGCACGCTACAGAAGC